>JAEYYQ010000477.1 GCA_023428365.1 Pseudomonadota bacterium
TCGCCCCGAGACTGAATCCGATCGCCCGAAGGCTCGCCGTTCTCATATTCCCCATCCACCTCAGCCGTTGCACCCGCATGCCCTTTGCGGCCAGCATTCTACACACCAGCTCTCAGTTCGCAGTCCAAAGTTTGTCAGTCAACCCACAGCTCCGTTTTGGACGGTTCGGCTGCAAAGTAGGCATAAACAAGGCGCGTCATGTGGACGACTTGCGGCCTACACCCTTGCCCCGGCTCAGCGTGGCCACGATACCACGCAGCGTCCGCACTTCCTGCTCGCTTGCCTGCATGCGCGCGAACATCGTTTGGATGTTTCGCATAACGGTTTGACGCTTATGCGGCGGATTGAAAAAACCCAGCCGCTCCAGCTCAGTTTCCAAATGTTCAAAGAATCCAAGCAGTTCATCTTTGGTGGCAGGGAGCGAGCCGCGCATATTGAGGCCAGATTGCATCGGAGTTTCGTAGGTCGTGACGCGACCCAGGGTGCCCCGCTTGGTCTCCTTCAACCACTCGTAGCTGAGCAGCAGAACAGCCTGTGCAAGATTGAGGGACGCGAAGCGCGGATTGACCGGAATCATGATCAGCGAATCGGCAAGCGCGACTTCATCAGTCTCGAGACCCGCACGCTCGGGTCCGAACAGGAAGCCGCAGCGTAGACCCGCCGCCATCTTCTCGCGCATGTCTTGCACGGCCTGCAGCGGTGTCAGAATCGGCTTCGCCAGATCGCGTTGCCGCGCCGTCGTGGCGTAGACGTGATGGAGATCCGAGATGGCTTCGCGCAGGGTCGGGTAAGCCGAGGTGTCGTCGATAATGTAGTTGGCGCCTGACGCTGCCGCGCGCGCCTTCTCATTCGGCCAACCGTCGCGCGGGTCGACGAGACGCAGATCGTCGAGGCCGAAATTCGCCATCGCCCGCGCAACCATGCCGATGTTATCTGCAAGCTGCGGGCGAACCAGAATCAGGGGCGGACTGGGGATCGGTTCTTCCTCCAGCCCGGCCGCCATGGTCTTCGGGCGCGGGTCGCTTTGCTTCTTCAGGCGCCGGATCAGCCGCCGGGCCAGAAACCAGAGCTCCTCTCCAGCCCACGTCTTCGAAAGCGCATCGAGCGAGGGGAACTCAGCAGCAGGCAGCGGGCCGCCAGGGGTCAGTTGCAAGCCTGTATCGGCGAATGTGATGGCTGAGAACTGCGCGCAAAATCGGTCCAGCGAGGTCAACGATAGCGCTTCGGTCCGCTTGCGGCAGCCAGGACAGGTGGAGCCAGCGGCGACACAGGCTTCGTCGGCGCAAAAGTCGATGGCGGCTTTGATCTCTGCCGGGTCCAATCGCGGTTCGGCAAGTGCGGCCGCATCCTCGAAAGTGTCATGATAGGCCGTACGAACCACATCACCGACGCTAAGGCCGGTCCCGGCGATGGTCGGAGCACCCGTTAGGCGGTCTTTTGGGTCGACGGCTCGCATCTGATGAGGCTGGCACTACTTTTTGCTGGCACGTGGTGCCCCGGCGTAGCGAATACGCGCGTCAAGAGCAAGGGAGCGAGGTGGCCGTCAATACACCAGCAGATCGGCCTGGGGCGTCGTCCAGACGAGTTGGGAAAGAGTCGTCGTCGGCGTCGTATCGCTGAGATTCACGGCCATTCGCTCGTGCGGCGCAAACAACGCCTTGAATGCAGAGATCCTCTCGACATCCTTCGGACTGGCGTTCAGCTCCATCAAAACCGGCACGCGGGCGCCTCTCAGGCTTCCCATGCCCTGCAGTACAGAGAGTTCATGTCCCTCGACGTCGATCTTGACGAGGCCGACCTGAACCGGCGTGACGCTGTACTGCTGCAGCAACTCATCAAGCGTCGTTCCTACAACGCTGACCGCACCAGCCGGGTTGTCCATGAACGACGGTTCCACCGAGTGAGCGCCGTAGTTCTTGCCGTGATGGACAAGCTGCAATGTGCCCGATGCCGCGCTGGCCGCGGCACGGACAGCGAGCACCCGATCCTCGAGGCCGTTGATGGCCAGATTACGCTGCAGGATGTCGAAGTTATGCGGGTCCGGCTCAATCGCGATGGCACGGGAGAACGCGCCAGAGAGCAGGGCATAAACCGTCTGCGATCCGATGTTGGCGCCGACGTCGATGAAGATCCCGTCTGGACGCAATCGCCCGGCCTGGCGGAGAAGCCCCAGCGTCGTTTCCAGCTCACGGCGTTGCCAGGGACGACCACTCAAAAGTTTCAACGCAACCTTGTCATCGCGCGGATCGACATAGAGGGCATGATCGTCAAACGGAACGAGGCACAGGACGCCGGGAGCGAGATGGGAATCGAGTAGACCTCGCAACACGCGATTACGCTGCCGAGTGTTCGATCCGAGAAGCGCAACGACACCGCGCGCAAGACGGCCAACCAACCGGCGTCGCCAGGGTGGCAGCGTTACAGAAGGGTGCGCATCGGACGTTTGGCTCACCGGATCAGCTCGCGATGGGTGCAGTCACACCCACCTAGCGCGAGACTGTCGCTTTGCCCAGCGCCTATTCCGTCAGCGCACGGCCTCGGTGAAGGCTGCCCTCAGCTGGGCGATCTGCGCTGCAACCGGATTGACGGCCGGAGCTTCAGAATTCTCGGTCGCAGGAGCCAATGCGGTATCGAGCCGGCTGATACGGTCGCCGAGTGCGAAACTTTCCTCGATCAGACCACGCAGGCTTTCGGGCAGATCACCAAAATTCGCAATGTGGCTCGGGCGTCCAGAGGTGCGCAGTTTGAGGCGCGCGCGTTTCCGCGCGGCTTCGTCCTCAGGGATTTCGCCTTCCTTCAGAGAGCGGCGAATCAGTAGCCACGACGCCAGATCGAGCAGACGCGTCGTGAGACGCATGCTCTCGGTGGAGTACGTCAATGCCAC
>JAEYYQ010000525.1 GCA_023428365.1 Pseudomonadota bacterium
AGTTCGAGGTCATGAACATCTGCAATCCGCTGGACATTCCGAGTGGGCCGATCCTCTCGATGAAGGAGCTGGCCGAAGAGCTATCACTGCGCGAAACGGGCTCCGTGGTTGAGGTCGATCATCCGACGCGCGGCAAGTATCTGTCGGTCGGCAATCCGATCAAGCTGTCGGCAAGTCCGGCTGATGTGAAGCGGTCTCCGTTGCTCGGTGAGCATACGGATGAAATCCTCTCCAGCGTGCTCGGCTACAGTGCAGACGAAGTCGCTGCCATCAAGGAAGCTGGTGCGACCGAACCACCCAAGAAGCCGATCGCTGCGGAGTAGCCTCCCGATCCGTCATCCCCGCGAAGGCGGGGATCCAGATCACGTCTTGATGGAGCAACGAGGGGTTCTATTTGCGGAACGCGGGACGTGACCCCTTGTGTTTACATGCTGGCGAGCGGCCGCAATGGCACCCTTTACATCGGTGTCACGAGTTCGTTGGAGGATCGCGTTTCACGACACAAGCAGGATCTCGTTGAAGGCTTCACGAAGTGCTATGGCGTGCATCAACTAGTTTACTACGAGATGCACGCCACGATGCCGGAAGCCATTCAACGCGAGAAGCAACTGAAGAAGCAACTGAAGAAATGGAATCGTGCCTGGAAGATCAGGATTATCGAACAGATGAATCCCGAGTGGGTTGATCTTTTCGATGAATTTTGGGGTGCTGTGTGCGAAGGACCGGCAGATTTGCAGCATCGCCGGTTTTGAGTGAGGTGACCTAGATTCCCGCCTTCGCGGGAATGACGGGAGAAATGATTGAAGGGCTGAGTTTCATCCTACTCGTCATCCCCGCGTAGGCGGGGATCTAGACTAGATCGCAAAAGCTTCGACGTGAGAAAATTGAAACCGACCTGAATGCCGAGGATCGGAAAGATCCTCAAACGTAAAAACAGAAGGAAATCAAAATGCGTATCGTTGTCCACGGTCAGGATGCATTCGGCAAAGCCGTGCTTGAGAAGCTCCTGGCCCGCGGCGAGAACGTTGTTGCCGTCTGCTGCGCGCCCGACAAGGAGGGCAAGGCTCGCGACCCTCTGGCTGCGTTCGCGGAGGAGAAAGGGTTGCCCGTTCATCAGCCCAAATCGTGGAAGACGCCTGAAGCTCTCGAGCTGATGAAGTCCTTCAACGCTGACGTCTGCCTGATGGCCTATGTGCTGCTGTTCGTGCCGCAGCCTGTGCTCGATGCGCCGCGGCTGGGGACGTTCCAGTATCACCCCTCGTTGCTGCCGCTGCATCGCGGTCCGTCGTCGATCAACTGGCCGATCGCTATGGGCAGCACCAAGACCGGCCTGACGATTTTCTGGCCGGATGAGGGCCTCGATGAGGGTCCGATTTTCCTGCAGAAAACTGTCGATATCGGCCCGGACGAGACGCTCGGCGATGTCTACTTCAAGAAGCTGTTCCCGATGGGCGTCGACGCCATGATGGAAGGCCTTGAGCTGGTCAAGGCTGGCGTTCTGCTCAAGCATAAGCAGAATCTCGAAGCTGGTTCGTATGAGAGCTGGTTCAAGAAGGGGCTCGCCGAGATCGATTGGTCGAAGACGGCCGCGGAGATCTACAACACCATCCGCGCCGCCAACCCGGCTCCGGGAGCCTGGAGCACGATCAAGGACACCAAGGTCGACATCTACGACAGCCGCCGTGGGACGAAGTCCGGCAAGCCGGGCGAGATTCTCGCGATCTCAGGCGATGGCATCGAAGTCGCTGCCAAGGACGGCTCTATTCTGATCCAGCGCGTCAGGGCCGGCGGTCAGAAGGTGGCAGCTGCCGAATATGCCGGGAGCGCGGGCTTGTCTGTCGGCGATCTGTTCAGCGCTCCAGCACCAAAGCCGGCAGCCTGATCCGTCTAAGAAACCAAATGCGATAATCGAATTTCCTCCAGGGAGAAGTCTCAATGAGCGTCAGGTCAGATATCGAAATTGCGCGTGATGCCAAAATGAAACCGATCGCAGAGGTCGGCCAAAAGATCGGAATTCCTGCCGACGCGCTGCTGCAATATGGGCCGACCAAAGCGAAGGTGTCCTTCGATTTCATCAATGCCCAAAAGAGCAAGAAGGATGGCAAGCTGATCCTGGTGACGGCGATCAGTCCGACGCCAGCCGGTGAAGGTAAGACGACGACGACCGTTGGTCTCGGCGACGGCCTAAATTTCATCGGCAAGAAAGCCATGAGCTGTCTGCGCGAGCCCTCGCTCGGACCGTGCTTCGGTGTGAAGGGCGGCGCGGCTGGCGGCGGCTATGCCCAGGTCGTGCCGATGGAGGACATCAATCTCCACTTCACCGGCGATTTCCATGCCATCACGTCCGCGAACAACCTCCTGGCGGCGATGTTGGATAACCACATTTACTGGGGCAACAGCCTCGGCATCGATACCCGCCGCATCGCGTGGCGCCGCGTCATGGACATGAACGACCGCGCATTGCGGTCGGTGGTGAACTCGCTCGGCGGCGTGTCGAACGGCTTCCCGCGTCAGGATGGGTTCGACATCACGGTGGCGTCGGAAGTCATGGCCATCCTGTGCTTGGCGATGGACCTGAAGGATCTGGAGCGTCGCCTCGGCAACATCGTCGTCGGCTACACGCGCGAAAAGAAGCCGGTGCTTGCGCGCGATCTCAAGGCTGATGGCGCGATGACTGTCCTGCTCAAGGACGCGCTGATGCCGAACCTCGTGCAGACTTTGGAGAACAACCCGGTGTTCATCCACGGCGGGCCGTTTGCCAACATCGCGCACGGTTGCAACTCGGTGCTCGCAACGAAGACGGCGCTCAAGCTCGCTGACTATGTCGTGACCGAAGCAGGCTTCGGTGCGGATCTCGGTGCCGAGAAATTCTTCGACATCAAGTGCCGCAAGGCTGGTCTGACCCCGTCAGCAGCAGTGATCGTCACCACCGTTCGCGCGCTCAAGATGCACGGCGGTGTCGCGAAGGATGAGCTCAAGGGCGAGAACGTCGCTGCGGTGAAGAAGGGCGCGGCGAACCTTCAGCGGCATCTGGAAAACGTGAAGAAGTTCGGCGTACCGCCGATCGTCGCCATCAACAAGTTCATCACGGATACCGACGCCGAGATTGCCGCGATCAAGGAAGTCGCTGAAGCCGCAGGTACGCGCGCCTTCCTGTGCACGCACTGGGCCGATGGTGGTAAGGGAACCCAGGAGCTCGCCCGTTACGTGGTTGAGATCTGCGAGGGTGGCAAGGCGGACTTCAAGCCGCTCTACGCCGACGAAACGCCGCTATGGGACAAGATCAAGACCATCGCGACCAGCCTTTACGGTGCGTCCGACATTACGGCCGACTCGTCGGTGCGCAGCCAGATCAAGGATCTGCAGGCCACCTACGGCAACCTGCCGGTTTGCATGGCGAAGACGCAGTACTCGTTCTCAACGGATCCCAACCTGCGCGGTGCACCGTCCGGTCACGTCGTGCCGATCCGCGAGGTGATCCTGGCCGCAGGTGCAGAATTCATCGTCGTGGTGTGCGGCGAGATCATGCGCATGCCGGGTCTGCCGCGCGTGCCATCGGCCGAAGTCATCCGCCTGAATGAGGCAGGACAGATCGAAGGTCTGTTCTAGGCGATAACGACTCCCCCGAGGTGGGTAAGGTCCCGGACGTGCACTGCGCGTCGGGGACCTTTTTTGTTTCCAGGGTGACGTTAGAGTGTCCCGGGGAACAAGCCGCCGTCGATGACGATATTCTGGCCGGTGATATACCCGCCCTGTACGGAGCAAAGGAACGCTGCCGTCGCACCGAACTCTTCCGCGGTTCCGAAGCGCTTGGCTGGCGTTTCCAGTCTGCGCGCCTCGTAAGCGGCTTCAAACGTCTTGCCGGTGGACTCAGCCATCTTCATCGTCGATGACCGCAGGCGGTCGGTATCGAACGGCCCTGGCAGTAGTGCGTTGATCGTCACGTTGTTGCCAACCGTCTTGCGGGCGAGCGCGGCCACCGCACCTGTCAGACCGGCACGTGCGCCGTTGGAGAGTTCCAGCACCGGGATAGGCGCTTTCACTGATGCGCTGGTGATGTTGACGATGCGTCCAAAGCCGCGATCCATCATGCCATAGACAGTGGCATGGATCAGGGCGATCGGCGTCAGCATGTTGCCTTCGACGGCCTTGCGCCAGTCATCGAGCGAGAAATTTTTGAAATCTCCTGGCGGCGGACCGCCCGCGTTGTTGATCAGGATATCCGGGTTCGGACATGCCGCCAGCAGTGTCTTGCGTCCCTCTTCGGTCGTCACATCGCAAGCGATAGCCGTGACCTGCGGCGCGCCGAGCTTGCGGAGTTCGGCCGCCGCTGCGTCCAATGCCTCCTTGCCGCGTGCGCAGATCGTCAGGTTGACGCCTTCGCGCGCGAGGGCCTCAGCGCAGCCCTTGCCCAATCCCTTGGATGCTGCACAAACAATTGCTGACTTACCTTTGAGGCCGAGGTCCATATTTCCATCCCTTGTTGGTGATTACCAACAGCCTACGGGCACGCGCCCGAGCTGTCGACTGGATGTCGCTACAGCCAGCCTTTGTGGCGGAAGAACAGGAACGGCAGCACGGCCGAGAGCACCATCAGCACGAGCGCCATGGGGTATCCGTAGTCCCAGGCCAATTCCGGCATGAACTGGAAATTCATACCGTAGATGGACGCCACCAGCGTCGGCGGCAGCAGCACCACGGCGACGACAGAGAAGAGCTTGATGATCTGGTTCTGTTCGATCGAGACCAACCCGAGTGACGCGTCGAGCATGAAGGTCACGCGCGAGTTCAGATATCCCACGTGATCAGCAAGGGATTGCACGTCGCGCGCTTCGGTCTTGATCTGCTCCCGGATCGTCTTCGAGTCTTTGCGTTGCTGCGCGATGTTCATGAGGTAGGTGAGCACCCGGCCCAGCGACAAAAGGCTTTCTCGGGCCTTCGATGTGATTTCTCCGCTCCGGCCGATTTCCTTCAGGATGATATCGAACCGCTTGGATTGGCTGCCCGCGCCGGTCTTCGTATCGAAAATACTCTGAGCCAGCTTCTCGGTGTCGGCCTGCAGCCGCTCGATCAGATCCGATGCGCGATCGATGATCGACTCCATCAGCCCCAACATGATCGAGATCGGTGTATTGCAATCGGCATCGCCCTTGGCGGCGCGCGTGAGAAACAGTGCAAACGACCGGGGATCCGCATAGCGCACCGTGATGAGACGACCCTCGGTCAGGATGAAGGTTATGGTGGCCGCCTTCGGATCGGGCATATCGATCTGATGCAGAACGGTTGCGGTCATGAAGTAGGCGCCGGATTCCTGATAGAGCCGGCTGGAAACTTCGATCTCGGCCATCTCTTCGCGCGTGGGGATGGAGAGCCCAAATTCACGTTCAACGAAGGCTTCCTCGTCTTTGGTGGGATTGAGCATGTCGATCCAGACGGCATCGCGCGGCGCGGACGCGTCGCATTGGGCGAGTCCCATCGCTTGAGACTGATAGGCGGTTAGCATGCCTCGATCCTTTTAACCTCAATCCGCTCAGTCGCTTGCGTCACGTCGGGATGACCGAAGGCAGCGGTCAACGCAAGGCTCTGCGATGAAATGCGTCGAAAGGTCTATTGTCCTCCTTGAATATTTCAAGTCAAAGTCACAACTGAAGGTTTCAACTACGGAAAGGAGGTGATCCGATGTCGAGTGAGATGTGGACTCTGCCGGTGAGGCTTGTGTTCGCGAC
>JAEYYQ010000542.1 GCA_023428365.1 Pseudomonadota bacterium
ATGTAGCGATGGCCCCATTCCTCGACCGTTCCAATAACATCACCGAGCTTGCGGGCTGGGCGATCTCTGAGTTGATCAATCGCCTTGGCCGCAACGCCCCCCAAACAAACGATGACATGAGGATTCACGATTTCGATCTGGCTTCGTAGGAAGCCAGAACACATTCGAAGCATCACGCCATTGGGCTGACGATCTTCCCAACAGCCACTGTTTTGCTTGCGCCCAGGAAAGCACTTCGTCGCGGAGGTCTGATACACGACGCGATCGAATTCGTCGGGACGAACGCCGCAGTCGGCGAACAAGCTGCGAACGCCGTTGCCGGCTTGGCCTTGAAAAGGAAGGCCGCAATCGTACTCCGTGAGCCCTGGCGCCTGGCCAATCAACATGATCGCGGCTGAAAATGGCGTCGACAAGATGGGGCGCGGGACGACTTTTTCCGGCCGACCTGTGGGATTGACCGGATGCTTTGCGAGGCTGTCGGCGCAACGCATGCAGGCGCGGATGTCGGCGTCCAGTGTTTCGAGCGTCGTCGAGTGCGAACGCTCTTCTTGCGGAGTGGGTGTCATTCCAGATCGAGACTGTCCTGCGCGTCATCGACGCCGCTGCCGGTCTTGCGGCTGGCCTTCGTTGGCACAAGCCCCGCCGCGATTTCCTCGGCATGGCGCTCGGCATTGAGAGCCAGCAGGCGCGCGAGAACGCGGTCGCGCTGCTCTGCCGGCCAGAAGTAGCGGCCCTGATAGGTGTGATCGTCTTCGGTCTCCTCGGTGAGGAAGACGGGGCGCAATTCGTCGGCGAGATCGTCCCAGCCATAAGCGCGAAGCACGGCGCGGTCCATCTCGTCGTGGAGTTCGCGCAACCGCTGGATGGTGGCGCCGGCTTCTTCCGAATCGTGGAAACGGTTGTAGGTCTTGGTCATGCCTTCGTCGGCTGCGATCATCAGCGCGGCACGGTGGTCGTGATAGGTCTGGCCAGCGGCTTCGAGGGCAGAGTGGCCTTCGTATCCGGGCGGGAATGCGAAGGTCTCGAAGCAGTCAGACGGGGCATAGCGCAGATCGTCCTTCATCGAGGACGAAAAGAACCGCGCCCAGATTTCGTGGATGCGGGATTGGAGGACGGCGAAGGAGCTCAAGGTATCGAACAGAAAAACAACCGTGCTGTCTGCGAAGATGGGCCCGGTCCTCACTCTTGCAAAGCCGAACTGCGCGGAAACACGCGAAACTGCCAGGGCATATCGCAGTTGGCTCAGACGATGCGCGAGCGCGAACTGCGGTTCTCCAAAGCGCCACCAGTTGTCGCGATAGATGGGTCGCTTAAGACCGTCACGTTGTGGCTTCACCTTTTCTTTTGCGATTCCGTACAATTCTGGGAATTGTGCCTTCGCGTCTTTCTCATTCAAGTCGCTCAGGTTGAACGCGAAGCGATGCGGCTCCTGTTGCGGATCACTGTTGATTTCCTCGCCGCCCAGATATGGAAAGATTCTCGCTGCCAAACTTGGCCGTTCAGCGATTAGCCGCTTCATCTCTTGGGTTGAGTTGGCATTATCCTTCTTGTCATTGTCGTCGAATGTAAAACCCATGCCAAGAAGTATCGCCCCTATGAAGGCCTTGTTCCGATTCTCCTCAAGGCACTCAGGCGACGCATCATACGTCGCATTCAAAAGGTAAGCCGAAATTCTCGCCACCCGTCGCTCGTCCAAGAAAGCATCCGACTCAAAATCCTTGTTGATGTGAAGCACCGAAACGATGACCGCGGCTTGACCGGGCCATGGCAGCCGGCGAATTGCGCGGGCGATTGATCCTCCGCTCATTAAAATCGGAACTAGGCACCCCTGCCTTGTGTCGCCTTGACGAATCGTATTCGTGGCAACAAGGCCTAGCCGAGAGTGCGGTCCTAATAGTTCGAATGCCGTTCGAAAGAAGTGACCGACAAGGTCCATATTCTTGTTCGAGTTGTCATATCGGGCAAAAATCCATTCCGCATAGTTCTCACCAAGTTCGGTCGAAATTCTTTTGCCTCCTAAGAACGGCGGGTTGCCTACGATCGCATCGAACCCCGAGTTCTCCCGCGCGAACACTTCCGGAAACTCGATCTCCCAATGAAACGGCTGCCACCCAACCTCCGCACGAAACGTCGCGCCTTTGACCTTGAGCTTCTCCCAATCCGGCGTCGATCCACCAGCGATCCAGTTCTCCACCGTCTGCCGATCGGCCTCCCGCGCTTTCGCCTTCTCAGCTGAGAAGAATGCTGCGATGATTGCATCCCCGACGATGCGTGCCGGTTCGCTTTCGTTCTGAACACGTGCGTAACGGGCCGCCTGCGCTTCGAGCCGCACGTCGTCGCTAGCGTTTCGGATCGCTTCTCGGCCCTCGCGGGCCCGCTCGACCGCCTGCCGGATTGTCTCGCGAAACAGCGGCAGACCCGGCTTCGATTGATCCCAATGAACAGCCTGGATTTGCGCGCGCGTCAGACCGACGAGGCTGTCGCCGGCCTTCAGTGCGTGATCGAGAAACGTGAACTCGTGATCGCGGGCGAGCGTGGCAAGCCACAGAGACAGCTGCGCAAGATCGACCGCCATTGGATTTCGGTCGACGCCGTACAAGCATTTTTGCGCGACTAGCCGACGGGCGTGCAGCGCCTCGTCTTCGTCCGGCGGGATTTTCGGCTTCTCGGCGCCGTACATGTTCCAGGCCTGCTCCAGCCGCGCGCCGATCTGGCGGCAAGCTTCGACCAGGAAGGCGCCGGAGCCGCAGGCGGGGTCGAACACCTTCAGCGACAGCACGGCCTCGGGCGAGGCCTTGTCGCCGAGGCGCGCGAATGCCGGCTCGAGCGCGTGACGCACGATCGGCTCGGTCAAGGAGCGCGGGGTATAGTGCGAGCCGGAACGTCGGCGTTCCTCGGTCGGTTGCAAGTAAGGCGCGCCGGAACCGATCGGCGCCGCCTTGGGCGAGGCGCGCTCGTCGACCAGCGAACCGAACGCCTCGATCAGCTCGGCAACCTCGCGCGCATCCTTGACACCTTTGGCCTGTTTGGCCGAGAGCTTGATACCCCGCTCTTTCAGCCATTTCTGGCGGTCGCCCGACTTCTGGGCGAGCAGCGTATCCAGCCCGACGAAATTGGGCAGCTTCTTCTCGTCGCGCAGCGCAATCATGCGTTCGCTGGCGCGCGACGCCGTGAAACCCATGACGGTCTCATAGACCGAACCGATCGATTCAACGTCGAGCGAACGATAGGACAGCCGTTCGCGAATCTTTTCGCCTGCGAGGCCCCTGCCCTCGATGGTCATCAGTCCGTGGAGAATCCGCAGAACAGTCCCGTCTGACACGGGCAGGATCTTGGTGTCGGTGCGGCTGCTGCCGCTCGTACGGCCTTCCAGAAAGGCAAACGCATCAGGATCGAACAGCTTCCCGCCGCGGCCGGTGATCCAGTCCCGGTGCCCGCCATGCACGAGGCGGAACACGGCCAAGAGCTGGCCCCAGGCGCCGCGCCGTTCTTCCATCGTGTCGGGATTCAGAGCTTCATCGACCAACAGGCGAGCATAAAGCGTCTTGATCGAATAGCCGTTCTCCCACAGCTGCTTGAGATGCGGATCGGATGAGGACGGCAACAGATCGCGATCCTCGGCATAGAGCAGGAACACGAGCCGCATCAGGACGGTGAGCAGCCCTTCATAGAGATGATGAGGATCGCGCGCGGCAATCTCCTCGATCGCGTGAGGCGCGGCGCGGTGCAGCCCGCGCAGCAACTCATAGAGTGCGCCGAGCACTTGGCCCGACAGTTTCTCGGAAACGGCGTTCTGCGCTTCGCGCGAGGCCTCCAGCAGCTTGCGGAGCCGGGTCTCCGGCGCGCCGGTGAAGAACGCGTTGCGGCCGAGGCAGAGTTTGAGACCGGCCAGCATCGGCCGGCCTTCTACGCGCCCGAGTGCCGCGAGCGGCCATGACAGCCAGCCCGCGGTTTCGCCCCGCGGGGCATAGACCAGCCGCAACGTGTTGCGCGCGATCAAGATGCCGACGCCGACATTGGTCTCGCGCAGCAGTCGCTCCAGCCTCTGGTGCGGCGTCGCCTCCCATTCGCCGGCTGCAAATTGATTGCGACCATCGGCGTCGAGACCCGGATGCATCACGACGAGCGCTTGCGCTGGGATGCCTTCGGGAGCTGCGCCATTCCACAGCAGCGCGAGGTCGGGCGCCAGCAAGGTCTCGTGTTCGGGGACGGTCACCGTCAGCGCGGGATCGACCGCCGGCCCGCTGGGACTGCCAGCCGCCAGCTTGGACGGCCATCCAAGCACCTGCTCGAAGAAAGCCCAAACGTCCTGAAGCTCGAACAGGCGATCCTGATCGAGGCCCGCATCTGGGTCGAGATGCAGCGCCTTCGCTGCCGCCTCGGTGTCAAGCGGCGTCTGGCGGATAGGCGTGACCCCGGTCTCGCGGAGCACGTTGGCGCCGACGACCAAGCCTTCCGGCTGAAGATAGTTTAGCCACTCGGAAGTTTCGTCCTGTCGAGAATGAAAGGTCATGATTGCGCTCAATTCGTCGCCGGCCAGAGATAGATCAGACCGATCGGCTCCAGCCGTCGCGCCTGCACCTCATAGCTCTGGCGGACCTTCTCGGGCTCGCTTTCCAGATCTTGCTGGAGACGCAGCAGCTTGCCATCCCACGACCGGCGGTCCGCTTCGAACTGGCGCAGCTCACGCTCGTGTTGTCTGCGGATGTCGTCCTCACTCGGACCGAATAGGTCGCCTTGTTGCGGTGCTTCCGGAGCCCGCTTGGTGCGCATCGCCTCCCGAACCTTGTCGATCTGGCGTTGTAGCAGGGCTGCCAGCGCTTCCGCCTCGCGTCGGCCACTTTCGGCAAGATCGGTCACAGCCTCCTGCTCGGAGAGCTTGGCGCGGCTCTCGATATGAGGGCGCAGGTCAGCGATGTCGCGCTCGACCGTCTGAGCCAGACGTTCAAGAACTCCGCTTCCGGGAGATACGCCGATCCGCAGAGCGTCATCCAGCTGCTGGATCGTGGTGGCCTCGCCGGCCTCTGCAAAGGGAGCAAGCGGGCTCTCGTCTCGACGGGTGTCGCGCCAGGCGGCTGTCACCGGTATGATCTCTTCGTGCAGGCGTCGCGCCCCTGGTCCGAACAAACAGAGGCGCCCGAGCAAGACAACGCGCGGCTGGGCGCCCGAACTGACGATCGCGGTGACACGTCCAATGTTGGTCCGAAACCCTTGGCTGACGAACCGCGACAGCAGGCGTTTGACGAGACGGTGCTCCAGATGGAGCTGGACAACGTCCTGGGGCTCCGGATCGCCCTCCCGAACAATTGGCGGCTCAAAGACAAGACCGCGCACGGGAGTCTTGCGCCGCCACTGCGCGCGCTCTTTCGCGTTGGCTGGACGACCAGGGCGCAGCTCATCGAACAGCGAGGCCCAGGTCGGATCTTTCGCGAAACTTGGCGTTTCGGGATCGAGCAGGACGGCATCGGGGACACTGAAGTGCCCCGGCTGGAGCGCGGCCGCATCGTCCCGCAATGCGATGTCGACGACATTGCGGATGTCCTCGCCTTTCACACCGACGCGTTTCTTGGCCGTGTCGAGCGCCCGCTGCAGGCGCTGCTCCTCTTCTTTCAACCGAGCGATCCGCTTGTCGGCCTCATCACCCAACTCGCGCTCGGCGATACTGACGCGTCCCGATTTCGCGTTGGTGATGGTCTCGGCCATCCGCTCCGCTTCGCCGCGACGTATTCCTTCGCGCGCGAGCGTGGCTTCGATCGTCTGGCGCAGCACTTCCCCGGAGGCGCCGAGTTGCTTTCGGATGATTTCCGTCTTGCGCACGAGGGCGTCAAGGACCCGGTCCTCTTCTCGCTGCTCGTACACGAAATAGCGGCAGGTAACGGTTTTCGACGGCTGCAGTTTGCGGTCGATCCGGCCATTGCGCTGTTCAAGGCGGGACGGGTTCCACGGCAGGTCGACGTGAATGAGGTCGTGGCATCGAGCTTGGAGGTTGAGGCCCTCGCGGGCAGCGTCGGTGCAAACAAGGATACGAACCGGCTCTTGTTCAAACGGCGAGTTGAAGGCGATCTTGATCCGATCGCGTTCATTCAGGCTGGTTTGGCCGGTGAAATTGAGGATCCGCCCCTCTAAATCGACGCGACCGAGGCTGCGCTGAAGCAAGCCTTCCTTCAGTCGGTCTACCAACCAGCGGCGCGTATCTTCCCACTCCGTAAATAGGATCAGGCGGCGATCGAGCCAGGCGTGGCCATCGTCCAGCATCTCGTCTTTGATCCAATCAAGGATTGCTTCCACCCGCGCATCCGGCAGATCGCGCGCGGCCCCACTAATAGCAAGCATACGGTCGACATGCGCGATGGCCGCCTTCAAGTCGCCAAGCTCCCCCTTGGCATGATGGGTGGCGACCTCGATCGATTCATTGTCTTCTATCAACTCAAGTGTGGTCTCGCCGGCGTCAGGATCGGCCTCTTCGCTCTTCCTCGCGAGGCTCCGCCGATGCGTTGTGAGCGTCCGGTGGAAAGCCGCAATCGATGAGAACAGGCGCTGCTGCAAATTCGCGAACAAGAAGCGCGCCCGCGAACCGCCCGCCGCCGACTGGCTGTACTCGTCGAGCATCACGGCAAGTCGCAGTTCCGGCGCGTCAGGTGGCAAGCCGAGTATGGAGATCGGGTCCACGATTCGCTCGGGGAACGAATGGCCGAGCCGCCGGAGATCTTCTTTGAGCCGGCGCACCATCACCGGCTCTAAGTCCCTGGATTCGACCTCGATGCCTCGCGTAAATCGCTGCGGATCGAGAATCTCTAACAATGTTGCAAACGAATTTGGATGGCCATTATGCGGTGTGGCGGAAAGGAAGAGACGATGTTCAAATAGTCCAGCAATCTCACGGACGGCCTTCGTCATCTGACTTTCAACCGCCCAAGTTGCCCCCGACGACGGAGCTGCATGATGGGCTTCGTCCAGAATGAACATCGAGCGCGGCCGGAAGGGCGCCATGATGTCGCGTAGTCCCCCCGTATAGGTCTCGTCGGAGAGGACGCTGTGAGAGACAATAAACCGGGAGCCGACGCTCCAGGGATTTGCCGAGAAACCGCGGGTACGCCGGGTCTCCAACAGGTGCTCGCGATCGACGATCGTGAAATCGAGACCAAATTTCTGCGAGAGCTCATCTTGCCATTGCAGAAGCATAGAGGCCGGCGCTGCCACCACGATGGTGTCGACGCGGCGGCGCAGCAATAGCTCCCGCACGATCAAGCCTGCTTCAACGGTCTTGCCTAGACCCACGTCATCGCCGATCAAGAGGTTAACGCGCGGCAGTTCAAGCGCCTTGGCGAGCGGCAGCAGCTGGTAAGAGTCAAGCCGGATGCCGGCGCGGAACGGAGCCTGGAAAAGCTTGCGGTCCGCCGCTGTCGCCGTCCGCCACTGCGTTGACCTCAAATAAGCCCCTAGCCGCTGCGGCCCCTCAAAGGTCTTCGACCGCAATGGCGACCAGTCGTTGGGGTCGACGACTTCGGGCTGAAGTTCAGCTGAATAGGCGAGTTCAATCGCTTCGCCCTGCGAGTCGTCTTCGCTCGAAATGAGGCTCACTACATCGACCGGGCCTCTGTGTTCTAAGCCCTCAACGATCCAGGTTTTGCCTCGCACGGTAACGAAGCTGCCCACCTCTGGAACAGCGGACTGTCGGCCATCAATCGTACTCTTCATTGCGCCACAACCCACGTCACTCCCTGACACCACCCCTATCACAACCAGCTCAGATTGTTCTACCCAGCATTGAGACTTGATGAGGCTGACCGACGGATAGCCGTGCCGCATGTGAAGATGCACTTAACGTAGGAGGCTAAGCAGCGGGGATACTGGCGGAGGGTGCAAGAGAAGCACTGGGCGACCCTTGCCTGTATGAGCCGCGCGGAGCTCGGACGGCCGGCGGATTAGCTTAAGTACGTGCCAACAAGAACCGACCACAGCCGACACCGGAATTTTACACCTGGCAAGCTGAGGAACTGATGCAGACTTGGGGCTGCCTTGCGCGGCAGCCTATATGGCTCGTCCAATCGGAGAGCAGCGATGCAAATTCGGACCCTAGTAGCGTCGGCTGTAGTCAGTAGCTCGCGCTCCCGTCGAAGCAACCCGCCCTCGGGATCGGTTGAACAATTGTGCTACTGATTCAGCGCGGCCCACTAGTCATAAACATCCTTGCTGTCGGCATAGTCCACCAATCCGGGCGGTGTCTGTTGCCTTGGCCCTTCGGCTTTGGCGAATTGGCTCGGAAGACGGATTTCCGGACCCTCGCCGAAAGGTATCGATAGACCATAGCTGATGGCAAAGCGGGTGAAATCATCCCCGTCCTTCAATAGCAAATCTTTCGGCCGCGGCACGGCGACCATTTTGTAGGGAGGTATCCCGGCTCGGTCGTGTTGGAAGTCATGATATGTTGAGCCGATAGCCGATCCGTACCATCCAGATTTCGACCCGCCGCCACCCAGAAATATAATGAGAGGCCGCATTCTATGGGGAGGTAGATGACCGATAAATCTGCGTTGATACTCTGGAGTTTGAACAGCATCCGTCTGCCAGTTGCGCACGTCCTTCGTTTTCGCAGTCATTATAACCCCTGCGACAACCTTTTGGACGCGTAGCGCGTAGTCATCTCGCGCCGCTTTAGAGCATTCGTTAAGTATCGCTTCAAGCTCGATGGTATCGACTTCGCCCCCTTTGCCGCCTTTGATACCTGCCGCGATCGCCGATATGCCCAAAGACGCAACCTTACCGGAATAGAAATTGATCTGTCTCTCTCCCGTATAGTTTAGATAGTCGAAAGCAACGCCATCGACCGTTCCGCCGCCGATATCGAAGTAAACGTAAATGCCGGGAACAGCCTCACGCGACATTACGAACGACTGAACCGCCGCTGCAATTTCTGGGATCGCATGGAAGTCACTCACTTCACGCTTTAGGCGCGGCAAGCAAGATTGGTATGTCTCGAGCGATGCGTTAAAGGTTTTCGGGACTTCTCCATCTTTAACCCACAACCAGGCAACGCCAAGAACCTCTTCAAACGTCTTGAGGGCCTCCGAGTCATAGTGCTCCACCGGAACGCCAAGGTTAGCCGACCACACGGGTATGCGGCCTCTAAGACGATCGGCTTCATGCAGCCTCATCCATTCTTGGCTGCGCGAAATGGCCGAGGCTAAAAACCATGCGGCAAGCGCTTTAACAGAAGCAGAATCGTGAAGATTGATGCCAGCGATTGCGGGCCCGTCGTTGGTTATCGGCGATCCCGCAAGTCTCATCTTGAGATAAGTGACCGCTACTGATCCGGGCTGCCGGAATTTCCGGTCATCCAGCGCAAGGCGCCCATTTGCGGAAACATTCACAATCGACGGCAGGAGCGCTGTCTTAAGGCCTTCACCGATGGCGGCCACACCGGACTCTTCGGTTCCCACATCGCGATAGCACACCTTTGTAAAGCTTGTTCCGAAATCGATACCCAAGTTGATCGCGACGATGCGCGGAACTGGCGCGGGCCCATTCCGGTCCGCGGTTTCCGGCTTGCTTGAGACCGGTGCAATTATCGACCGCGCAGGGGTATCGGCCGCCGCATTGCTGATCAGGCGCTCTTTTATCTCCTGAAGCCTATCGCGCCAGTTCATGGCTTGCCGCCTCGACCCTTATGACGCCCGCCGCGAGCGGGATCATCGTAGGGTCGACCTGTTGACGATTGACGATACGCTCCAATTTGGTCCTGAGCTGTTCCTCTTCTTTCCTTATCAGGCCCTCAGTCATCGCGACCGGGCGAAGATTGCCTTCTCTCCGGAATTTCTCAATCCGGCTGCGGAGCCCTTCAAGCCGCCGCTTTGCGAGTTTCTCCGCGCTCGTTTTCTGTTGATTGCAACGAACTTTGTTTTCTGCTTCGAAGTCAGAAAGCCGCTGGCCGAACGCATCGGCAAGCGCCTCCTCGCACCGGACTGCCACGTTGCAGATTTCAGGCAGGCCGGGCAGCACGTTTATCGCATTTTGAAGGACATGGCCGAAACGCGACGCGGCCGTAATGAGCGTCTCGGATTCAGCTGCACCGCACGCCCGGCCGGTCGTGAGGTTCAGCGCCCGGAATGCTAGTAGCTGATCGGATTTCAAGCCGTGGAAAGACCATCTGTGGGCTGAAAACACATAGTCGCCTGGCGCTACTTTTGCGTCCGTCTCATTCAACCTTATAGCCGCGACACGATGGAGCTGATCTTGCTCGCCTTGATAGCGCGCCCGAATCCACAGAATGAGCGGATGACTCGGTTCAATAAACTCCGTCTCGGGGGATACATCCTCGGTTTTCCTTGGATCAAACGCGCAGAGCACCTGCCTGTTGCCGCGATGAAGCGTGGTGCGTGTGGAAGGCCGTGTCTCGGCAACGAAGTACCCAAGAGAGAACCGCGCTTCGTCTGACAGCGTTATTCGGGCGGCATATTCGAGATCGCTTGATTGCTCCACCTGCGTGCCGGGATAATTCCGCGCGAAAAAATCGTCCACAAGCGCGCGAAGCTCAAATGGGCTGAGCCAGCGGCCATTGTCACGGCTGTCCTTTACATGATCCAGGATATAGTCGGAGAAGCCGACTAGATTGATAGCTTCTTCCTCAAGCTTCAGCCGCTCCTGCTGGGTGTTGCGGATCGCCAGTTCCGCCTGCGTGGACTTCCGGTCGCGCTCTTCCTCGGTCAGGTTGGGATTGAGCAGGTCCACGAGCAGCCGCTCGGTCACATCGCCAAGTATATCCTCTAGATCGCCGATACTCTCGCGGAACAAGTTGATGCGCTCGTATAGGCGCATCAGGATCCTGTCTTCGACAGTGTTTTCGACGGCAAGATTGATGATGGATATGCTCTCCGCCTTCTGGCCGAGGCGGTCAAGCCTGCCGATCCGCTGCTCCACGCGCATCGGATTCCAGGGAAGATCGTAATTTACCAAAAAGCGGCAGAATTGAAGGTCGATGCCCTCGCTGCCCACTTCCGATGACAGGAGCACGGAAGGCCCATCAGCGCGAGCGAAGGCGCGTATGATGTTGTCCTTCTCCGCTCCCATGTCGCCCATGATCAGCGCGACATTTACACCGTCGGCTTTAAGACGGCGCGCGAGATATTTGAGCGTCCCGCGATAGAATGCGAAAATGACGAATTTCTCTTTTGCGTTCTTCTTCAGCTCAGAAATCAGGAATTCCTTGAGCGCGCGGTATTTATTATCGCCTGCCTCAAGACTGGCAATGTCATACGCGCAATCCAGTGCGGCCCCGCCAGCGCCCTCTTGACCTGCGTCATCGTCGCTTTCACTCGCTTCCGAGGGCGCGCCAGGCAGCAATTCGCGGGATACCCCGAAATCCTCCCAAAGCAAGTCCTCAATAAGACCCTTTTCGCGCCAGCTCTCAAGCGCACCAACGATTGAGCTGGCCATTTGGCGCTGGCGCGCAATGAGGGAGAATAGCGACACGCCGCTCTTGCCGACGGCTTCCTGCCAAATCCTGTCGGTGACGTGCTGATACAGAGCCATCTCGTCAGGGCTGAATCGTATCTGTAGGGTTTGAGGCCTACGCTCAACGCGCTTTTCCAGAACTTCGCGCTTTCTGCTGCGGGTCATATACTGGGAAAGCAGCGAACGGCTCTCCAGAAGCCGCAATATCTCGATGCGCCGCTCCGGATCTGGCGCGTCGTCAGTGAGATACTCTCTGATCCGTGCAAGGACGGCATCATTCTGGAAATAATCGGACTGCTGCGCGTCCACGAGGGCCGCCAGCGCTCCCGGCATGTCGGCAGGCTCCTGCCACAGCGCCCGCTGCGCGCGGACGATAGTGGAATTCGCGGCAAGCATATCCTGGAAGAGGAACGAGTCATAAAACTGATCCGGATCGACCAGACGGAGAAGTTGGTAAAGGTTATCGCTGCCGATCTGGATCGGCGTCGCGGTGAGCATCACCAAATGGTGTGACGCCTCCCTCAGCAACCTGCCGAGGCGGTTATTTCCGGTTGAAGGATTGCGAAGGTAGTGCGCTTCGTCAATGATGACATAATCGAACAGCGCGAACTCTTCCGTGGTTGCATTCTCTTCCAGAAGGCGGGCGAATTGGGCGCGCGCACCTGTGGCGCTTTCGTTCTCGTAGTTCGCCGGAGGCCGAAGACCTTCTAGGCTTGTGATGTAGACAAACGAATCGGCAGCCCTGTGAACGGCAACATCCTTCATGCGCTCAAACAGATTGCGAGCCGATATGATCTCTCCGGAGATGTTGAATCGTTTCCGCAGATCGCTGCGCCACTTCTCACGCAGCATAGCCGGACAGACAATCAGAAGCCTTCGTGCTGACTGTCGAGCCTGGATTTCCTTCCAGATGTATGTCGCTTCGATCGTCTTTCCGAGACCGACTTCGTCGGCGATCAGCATCCGGCCTACGGGAGATTCAATAAACCGCATGACCGGTTTGAACTGATGCGGATGGAAGTCGGTATTGCTGGCTTCCATCGAATAGAAAATGTTCGTCAGCTCGCCCTTGATCTTCTCGAACGTCAGGACGCGGCGCAGGTCGCTCGGCCCGCCGAACACGCCGCTTTCGAGCAGATCAAATATTTCCTTCTGTTCGCCGATCGGCTCCAGAAGATCGTAGCGTTTGAACTGCTTTTCATTTGGGCCAAAGTCGATCTCCACCATAAGAAAAGTTCCGGCGCGCTTGGCGCGTCCAGTGGTGATGCCCTGCCGTCCTGGATTGTCGCGCAGACGCACTTTCGTTCCAGCGACTTCGGGATTCCAACCGGGGTCTGTCGCCGCCACGATAACTTCAGCCATGCCCCGCCATTTCTTCTCGATGTTATTGGACAACTTCTACGATGTGTTGCTGACGCTTTCAATAATTGCGCTATCCGGCCGCAATACGCAGATTCCGCAGCGCACGGAATGTCAGCCGCAGATATTGCGGCGAGCCTCCTGCCGTCACTTCTCAGCTTGGCACTAGCTTTGCTTGACTAATTAGTCAGGCACCCGCGCGACAAGCAGGCTCTCTGCCTTCGCTAACGTATTCAGCTGCCAGTATTTGCTGAGTACGCTCAGCGGTCGGCTTTGTCCCACATGAGCCATTCGGGCGTCTACCTCGCTTGATCCTCGACTTATGCCGGCTCTTTTTGTTGTTCGGGTCGCCTTTACACAATAACTTCCGATAACCATTATTCTCGGAAGCTATTCGAAGGCCATATCACATGAATTCCACGGCCATTGTCTCCGTCACCACTGCGTCGGAAGTATCGTCCCCTATCGGCGAGGAGCTCGAACGCGCCGCTGGTTACGCCCAGGCCGAGAAGTCCGAGGCGACGCGCAAAGCCTACATGAGCGACTTCCGGCACTTCGGCTTGTGGGCTCAGGGGCGCGGCCTGCGCATCCTCCCGGCTTTGCCCGAGACCGTCGCCGCCTATCTGGCCGATCAGGCTGCGCGCGGCGCCAAGCCCTCCACGCTCGGCCGGCGCTGCGCCGCCATCCAGTACATGCACGGCAGCCACCCAAATCCGATTGCCGACCCGCGGGTGAAAGCGGTGATGCGCGGCATCCGGCGCACGCACGGCGCGGCGCCGAAGCGAACTGCGCCGGCAACGGCAGAACGGATCATCGCCATGGCGCCGCAACCAGACGGCAGACTGGCCACGTTGCGCGATCGTGCTCTGCTGCTTCTCGGCTTCGCCGGTGCCTTCCGCCGCTCCGAACTGGTTACGCTCAACGTCGAGGACATCGAAGAAGTCGCCGAAGGTCTTCGCGTAACCATCCGTCGCGGCAAGACCGACCAGGAAGCACGCGGCATGGTCATCGCGATCGTCCGCGGCGAGATCGCATGCCCCGTAGCAGCCCTGCGAGCATGGCTGGAGGCCGCAAACATCACTGAGGGCCCAATCTTCCGCCGCATTCGCCGCGGCGATCACGTGCAGCCTGAGAGGCTTACAGACCGATCCGTCGCCGACATCGTCAAGGCGCATGCGCAACGTGTCGGGTTGGACCCGGCGACATTCTCGGGCCATTCGCTGCGGTCCGGCTTCCTGACCAGCGCGGCGCGCCGCGGCGCCACGCTGTTCAAGATGATGGCGACGAGCCGGCTTGGGTCGGCAGAGACGGTTACGGCCTATGTCCGCGACCAGGAGCTGTTCAAGGACCACGCCGGCGCCGGGCTGCTGTAAGCCTGCGGGCCTTCACAGCCATTCGCTTAGGTTACGAGAAGGAGTTGCCCAACCTCGCGAGCCCTCTCGAAGCCTCGCGAGTGCTCGATGCTAACGGACGGCGCCCTCACCTAACGGCTCGCGACGACAAGCCGCCGATCTCTCCTTTTTAGGGTGTCGGAAAACTCAGCCTGCCTGAGACGACAACGCGCAACGTTGGAACCCTCTGCGATGGCGCACCGAGGCTCCACGGCCGCAGCTTTTTATAGAGTCCAAAAACTCCGCGGGCCCAATGGACCGATGTGGGGCGTAACCGCTGGCTTTCTTTGCCGTGGTTTTAGCGCTGCCCTTTTTAGGGACTGACAAAACTCCTCGTGCGGCAAAGACTGCGACGGCGTAGGTCTCTTGCCTTTTTACGGCGTCGGAAAGCCTATTCGCCGCGAGTTCTCAGCAACTTAGTTGAAGTGACCTCAGCCTCGAATACTAGGCCGCTTGTGAAAAAAGCGGTCTAATTCGGGTGCTAGTTTTGTCCAGTTGAGGTCATTCTTAGGTCTGTGGCGATGCTTTCCAAGCTGTCACCGGCCCGCGCCGTGGGCTAACCGGCACCCCGATTGCCACTGTTCCAACAATTTGGGCCCGACGGTCGTGCACGGTGGACATCCGCCATTCCGCGCCAGCCCAATCCCAACCGAATTGATCGCGGCCGCCAGCGCGGCTAGACTGCTGACGCTGGGAGTGACTTCCAAGCCGGCCGCCTTAAGCACTGTCTTGAGCACCGTCGGTCTCAGACCGGCTCCCAGCGCCTTTCCCACCTTCGCCGCCAGTGCTGACGGCTCTTTGAACCCGCGTGGTTACGCTCGCGCCATTTCCAAATGAACATACAAGATTTAGCTTTCGCGGTTACGCGCATCAACATCACGTATTCGGAAATGTCTGTCCCGCGGGACGGCCTATAGAGCTGTCCCGCGGGACACCGTCACTGTGACAGAAAATCGCCCGGCGGCCCGTTGGCCGGGCGCCGATCAAGTTCGGCTAAACGACGCTGCAAAGCCGATTTGGAGATCCCGGATTCTTCGGCGAGTTCGCGATAGGACGCGCCTTGCCGCTTACGACGAAGCAGAGCGTCATCGTCAAGACAATGCTGAACGGCCGCCTCCAGCCAAACGCCGGCCGAAAGCCTCGCCTCGAACGCCTGGGCGTCAGGTCCGCTGAACCGCCGATGCTTCGTGAAGTGAACTTCGAAGCGAGCACCGTCCTCGGGACGGTAGTCTGCGGGGGACCGCAGGCTGATCACACTGTCCAGCACATCTTCCTTTTTCGATGTGCCGCGCTGACCGTTGTTCTTGCCGTTGTGATGAACGAGAAGCACCGCTTTGCCCTGGCGACGCAAAGCAAGGCACCAATCCTGCACCGGTCCCCAGCTATCGGCATCGTTCTCCTTGAGGGACCGACAGAGAGTGGACAAATTGTCGACGATGACCAGATCCGCATCGCGGACGACCATGTCGTAGTAGCGCTGAGCATACCGATCAGCGAGGTCGGGAAGCCCCTCCTGCCTCAAATCAGCTGCCGCGATACGGAGGAAGTCCGGCGCAGGCGGCCTTTGCTCGGCAGAGCCTGCAACCTCACGCAGCCGATCCTGCAGCAGTTCCGTCGGCATCTCGCCGTCGAGGAGAACAACCCGTGCCGGGCCGGCCCCGGCTTCCCAACGGAGAAACCGGGTGCCGGTGGCGACCGCCCACGCAACTCCATGCGCAAAATGGGTCTTACCGACCCCGCGAGCGGCGTGCACCATCGCGAGGCCTTTTTTCGGCAGCCACGGAGCCAAGAGTGTCTCCTGGGGCGGCACCCAATGACTCAGGAAGCTTTCGTAATCCATCGCCCTAACTGGTCGCTCGGTCCCCTCGAACGCAGCAGACTCCGCGATGATGGCCGTTTCGCCTTCACTGGTCACTTCGCCGGCTCCGAACGGAAGCTGGTGAAGGCGGTGGCCATGATCTCTTGGACAACGTCGTCACCGACGACCTCGCAGAGGCCGGAGATCTCCGCAGCGCTCTGCAACATGTCTGCCGCATCAATCAACCTGAGATTACCGGAGGCAACGCGATCGGCGAAAACGAGGCAGTGCCGTTCGAAAACGGCGAGCCTCCGGGGACGGAAATCGTTGCCGTCGGCCAACGGCGCAGTTCGCTGCGCAGGGTGGCCCTGCTGGACGCGATGCTGTACATCGTGCATCGTCAATTCTCCTTTCGGAAATGGGAATTACGTTCTCTTTCCCCGGCGAAGTGTTGCTGCACTTCCCGGGGTTCATTTTTGTAGATGGCTTCTCAGGAGGCGCCGCGCGCCTTGCCGGCCGTTTCTCGCGTCTGATCGGAGGCGCCCCCAAATTCAGGCAGCCGGCCGATCCAGTCATGCAGGTCTTCGGCCAAGATCAAAGTCCGGCGCCCGCGTTTCACGGCGCGGAGCGTACCTGCACTGATCTCGTTGTAGACAGAGGTGCGACCGATGTTCGCCAGCCGGCAAACTTCGCCAATCGTATAAGCCAGAGGAATGTTCAATATTGTTCTCCTGCGTCCAATGATGACCGCAGAAGCAGCTTCAGCTTTGACGCAAGTGGCCGGCACCTGCGCAGCTATTTTTCGACCGGACGGCGAATATACCGGGCAATATGTTTGGCGGTCTTCGGCTCTTTGAGCTGCCTCTTCACGAGATCGGCCACGGCAGTGTTGGAGAGGCCCGGATTACGCTCCCAAATAGATTCAGCCGCACGCTGCCAAGCAGCCTGGACCCTCAGGCTCAACTGTGCACGAGCTTTGCCTCCGGCACTGGCACCCGTACGGGCGCCAAGCCCCGATCGAACGGCCGGCTCGTATCTAAATCTCCAATAATATTGTTCAACGAGCCGACCTAATGAACCGCTATAAGTAGACAAAACTAAGTGCGGCGCAGTCTCCATCAAATCCATAAATTGAAGGGCATGCACTTCATACCAAGGCTTGAGATAGAATTGGTCAATAGCGACATCAGCAAAGATATCTTCGTCTTCGATGAGATCTAAGTCTGAGTACTCAACGTGCTTGTTCTTGAGATGAGAACAGAACCTCTCAAATTGATTCTGAAAGTACAATCTCAGCCGATTGATGATGAAATGCAGCGGAAAGGTCTTGGAAGGCGCTATTTCATCCCAACCCTCCGTCCAAAATTCCCCTGGCCCCTCATCCTCTTCCTCGTCGTAATCTGGAAGATAATCGGAGTCTGGGGTGGTCCAGTAGGCGTGCCGCATCAAACCGCTACTTATGCCTACGGGCAATGGTCGCGGCTTGTTGAAGCGCCCCGTCAGCTCCCCAAATCCATCGCCCAAAGCTTCCTCTAAAGCGGCGAATTCTTCCTCCGTAAGCTTCTCAGAATCGTAGGGCGCATCTAGTTCCGGCAGCAAATCCCTCGTTCGGCCGTCACCTAAGCGCCCGATTATTTCTGATACCCTTGGCCTTCTTTGGTTCACGGATAATTCTCGGCAATGTTCTAAGGGACCGAATATTTATCGGTCGGCGATAGCCATTTCTTTTAGCCTGATAATGCTTGCGCCATCGCGCAGCACATCGAGATAGTCAGCCCAGACCTGCATCATCTCGACGCGCTCGGCCCAGAATTCCGCCGCATGCATGTAGGCGTTCCGGACTTCGTCCTGTTCCTGGTGCGCCAATTGGCGCTCAATGGCATCCGGATTCCACCGGCCCATCTCATTCAACAAAGTGGACGCAGTCGAACGGAAACCGTGCGCGGTAACCTCGTCCTTGGTGTAACCAAGTCGCCGAAGGGCCGCGTTCAGGGTGTTGTCGCTCATCGCCCGCCGCACCGACGTGATAGCCGGGAAGAGAAACTCGCCGTGGCCGGTGATCTTCTTGAGTTCATTGATGAGGTCGAGGGCCTGACGGGCGAGCGGCACCCGATGTGGGCGGCCCATCTTCATCATTTCCGCGGGGATCTTCCAGACCGCGCCCGGGATGTCTAAGTCCGCCCAGCGTGCTTGGCGCATTTCACCGGGACGGACGAACAGCAACGCGGAGAGCTGCAAGGCGATCCGGGTCGTTGGCTGACCCGTGTAACCATCAATGGCACGCAGCAGCGCGCCGACCTCCGCGGGGTCAGTGATGGCCGGGCGATGGCGCACCTTGTGGGTAACCAAAGCGCCGCGCAGGTCGAGCGAGATGTCCCGGCTCGCCCGGCCGGTTGCGATCGCATAGCGAAACACCATGCCGGCAACGGTCCGGAGCCGCCTTGCGCTCTCGTAGCGCTCGCGCTGTTCGAACTTCCGGATTGCATGTAGGAGTTCGGGCGCGGTGATCTCGCCAATCGCCCTATCGCCGAACGTCTGGTAAGCGGGCACAAGCAGCCACCGCTTCTTTTGGATCGTGCCCTCATCCTGGCCCTCGCGGTTCTGCTTTTGCAGCAGTTCCTCGGCAACCTCCCGGAACGAATTGCCACCAGCGGCGGCAGCAATCTTGCGGAGCCGGCGCTCCAAGCTGGGATCGGTGCCGTTGGCCAGAAGCTTGCGCGCATCATCCCGCAGGTCACGCGCCTTCGCGAGTGTCACCGTAGGGTATGTGCCTAGAGCGAGCTGCTTCTGCTTGCCGCCAAACCGGTAGGCGAAACGCCAGAGCTTGCTGCCGTTGGAGCGAACGAGGAGCTGAAGACCGTTGTAATCGGTGACCTTGTAGTCCTTACGGCGGGGCTTGGCGTTGCGTATCTGAACGTCACTGAGCATGTGTTGGCACCGCAATAAAATTACCCGTTCGGTGCCAACGAAAATACCAACGGTGCCAACGGTTGCCAACAGCCGATCGCGGCTGTGGACGAACGGTCAGGAAATCAAAATATTGATTTGATTGGGTTTTCTGTACGTCAGCGGATGGCGGCGAACAGCGGTGAACGGGGTGTTGGTGCCCAGGGGCGGGATCGAACCACCGACACTGCGATTTTCAATCGCATGCTCTACCAACTGAGCTACCTGGGCCCATGATCTGCGGACAATGTTGGCAACGTCCGCAAACTGGACAGTCGCCCCGTCAAGGGCACCTGTCGAGCGCCGCGTTATAGAGGGACTGTCAGCGCCTGTCCAGAACCGAAGGGGCGAAAATTCCCCTACGCTTTCAGGCCGATAGCCGCCCGGAAACGGTTCTTGAGGACGACGCCGTCGCGCTCCGGCAGCACCCGGGGCGCCTCGGCCGCGGAAATCGCCAGCCGGGCGAAAAGCGGCCCCTCCCCGCGCAGCGATTTGACGCGTCCGACCAGTGTGGCCAGCCCCGCCTCGTCGCGCACGTCCATCGTCGACGCGAAGCCGCAGCCCCTGGCCACGGCGACGAGATCGACGCCGCCGGCATTGGTGTGGCTCGGCTGCATGCCGGTCTCGCCGTAATGGCCGTTGTCGAACACCACGACGGCGAGATTGGCCGGCTTCTTGATACCGATGGTGGCCAGCGAGCCCATGCCCATCAGCATCTCGCCATCGCCGGTGACGACCAGCACCCGCCGTTCCGGCTGCGCCAGCGCGAGACCGAGGCCGACCATCGCCGCGCCGCCCATGGCGCCCCAGAGATAGAAGTTGCGATCGTTGTCGCCCGCCGCAGCGAGATCCCAGCAGGTCGAGCCGAGGCCGGGAATGGCAACGAGGTCGTCGCCGCGATCGGCCAGCAGGGCCGCCATGGCGGCGCGGCGATCGAGGCCGTTTGTCGATGGCGCGGTCATCTCGTCCAGACCTTCTTGCCGATGAGTTGCTGCGAAAGGATGAGCGCCGCGATGCGCTCGTCGCCGAACACATGCTGCACGGCGCGCTCGGCGAGGCCCTCGACTTCCTCCGGCTTGGTCGCGCGATAGATCTCGGCCTCGTTAAGCTTCATCACCGGCTCGACGATAGAGCCCATCGGCTGCTGCCACGGATTGAACTCTTCCCACTCGCCGCGCATGGTGATCATCATCAGCAGCGGAAAGCGGCAGGTACGCGCCAGCGACAGCATGTTGACGCAGTTGCCGACGCCGCTCGACTGCATCAGCAGCACGGCGCGCTGGCCACCGAGCCAGGCCCCGGCAGCGAGCGCGATGCCCTCCTCCTCGGTCGACAGCACGACGTCATGGATATCGGGATCGGCGCGGACGCGGTCGATCAGCCGCGCATGCCCGGCATCCGGCACATAGCCGACCTGGCGGATATCGGCGCGCTTGAGGGTGGCATAAAGCTGCTCCGGCCAGTCGACCGCAGCCACGGGGGCGTTCATTCGTTGCGTTCCTCGATGCCGTCGGACGGCCGCGTGCCGTCCTCGTCTTCGTCTTCCTTCACCGGAACGGCATAGACCCCGGTGAGCCAGCGGTTCAAGTCGATATCGGCGCAGCGCTTGGAACAGAACGGCTTGAAGGCGACATCCGTCGCCTCGCCGCAGATCGGGCAGCGCATGATGGCGGTCTTTCGGATCGGTTTGTTCATGAGCCCAATATAGTCACTGCCGCTGGGCGTCGCGCGCGCGCAATTCGGTTTTCAGGATCTTGCCGTAATTGTTCTTCGGCAGGGCGTCGACGAAAACATAGTCCTTCGGCCGCTTGAAGCGGGCAATGTGGGCGAGGCACAGGGCGTCGAGTTCGCCCGGCGGAACATCGCCGACCACATACGCCACCACCGCCTCGCCCCAATCGGCGTCGGGGCGGCCGATCACCGACACTTCGCGCACGGCGGGGTGCGTCAGCAGCACCTCCTCGACCTCGCGCGGATAGATGTTGGAACCGCCGGAGATGATGAGGTCCTTGGAGCGGTCCTTCAGCGTCAGATAACCCTCGGCATCGAAGGCGCCGACGTCGCCGGTGTGCAGATAGCCGCCGCGCAGCGACGCGGCGGTCGCCTCCTCGTTGCGCCAGTAGCCGGCCATGACGACATCGCCGCCGACGAGGATTTCGCCGGTCTCGCCCGGCGGCAAAGGCTTGTCGTCGGCACCGGCGACGACGACATCGACGCAGGCATAGGGCCGGCCCGCGGAGCCGAGCCGCTCGCGCCAGCGCGGATGATCGCGGTCGGCGATGTCCTGCTTCGACAGCGTGGTGATGGTCATGGGCGACTCGCCCTGCCCGTAGATCTGCGCCAGCCGCGGACCGAAGCGATCCAGCGCCTTGAGGCAGTCCTCGACATACATCGGCGCGCCGCCCCAGATCAGCGTGCGGATGTTGCTGGCGTCGCAATCGGCATCGCTGTCGACGAGGCGTTTGATCATGGTCGGCGCAGCGAACATCGACACGTTCGGCCAACGCTGGAACAGCGCGAAAATCTCGTCCGGCTCGAAGGCGCCGGACTCCGGCACGACCTGGACGCCGAGCCGCGCGACATGCTGCATGATGTAAAGGCCGGAGCCGTGACTCATCGGCGCGGCGTGCAGGATGGCGTCGCCCGGCGTCACCGGATCGACTTCGGCGCCGTAGGCATGGCTCGCCCAGGCGATGTTGCGATGGGTCAGCATCGCGCCTTTCGGCTTGCCGGTGGTGCCCGAGGTGTAGAACAGCCAGGCCAGGTCGTCGCCTGCGCGCGGCGCGACAGCGATGGCGTCGGCGTCGAACAGCGCGTTGTAATCGGCGCTGCCGATGGTGATGAGACGCTCAAGCGACTTCGGCGCATGCGACGCAATCTCGACGTCGATGCCCGGCGAGGCGATGCAAACGCGCGCGCCGGAATGCTCGAGGATGTAGCCGAGCTCGGCGCCATGCAGCTTGGCATTGGCCGGCACCGCCGCAAGACCGGCGTGCCAGACGCCGTAAAGCAGTGCGAGATAATCGGGCGAATTTTTTGCGGCGATGGCGACGCGGTCGCCGGGCTCAAGCTTGAGTTTATTGCGCAGCGCGCCGGCCAGCTTCGCGGCACGCAAGGCAAGATCGCCATAGGTCATCACGACACGCGAGCCAAGCGCCGCCGCGGGCATATGAGGATGAGAGAGACCGGAACGGGAAAGCCAGGAAGCGAGGTTCATTTCCTCCCCCTGTCATTCCGGGGCGCGCGTCAGCGCGAACCCGGAATCCAGAAGTTTGTTCTTGTCTCTGCGGCTGGATTCCGGGCTCGCACCTTCGGTGCGCCCCGGAATGACAGCGCGCGAGTCTTAAGCCACCACCGTGTTCAGCCAGCCGAAGCGGATCGGATAGCCTTCGCCGCCGAGCAAATTCATCGTCTCATAAAGCGGCAGGCCGACGACGTTGGAGTAGGAACCGACCAGCTTCACGATGAAGGTGCCGGCAATGCCTTGCGCGGCATAGCCACCGGCCTTGCCGCGCCATTCGCCGCAGGCGAGATACGATTCGATGTCCTCGGAGGTCAGGCGCTTGAAGCGCACGCGGGTCTCCACCAGCCGCTGTCGGAACGCTTCGCGCGGCGTGACCAGGCAGATCGAGGTATAGACTCGGTGATTGCGGCCCGAGAGCAGACGCAGGCACTGCTGCGCCTCGTCGAGCAGTTCGGCCTTCGGCAGGATGCGGCGACCGACCGCGACCACCGTGTCGGCGGCGAGGATGTAGGCGCCGCGCAATTCGTCATCGAGGCGCACATTGTCGAGCGCGACCTGCGCCTTCTCCCTGGCCAGCCGGTTGGCATAGGCGCGCGGGATTTCGCCGCGCTTCGGCGTCTCGTCGACGTCGGAGGGCTTGAGCGCATCGGGCTCGATGCCGGCCTGGTTGATGAGCGCCAGGCGGCGCGGCGAGCCGGACGCGAGGACGAATTTCGGACGGCCGATCATGGGGTTAGAGATACCGTCAGGGGAGTGAACAAATCGTTCGAATGGCCGCGGAAACTAGCGGATGGCCGGGGGGAGTGCAAACGAGGGCTTGCTTATCCCTCCCCGCCTTCGGGGAGGGTGGCGAGCGTTAGCGAGCCGGGTGGGGAGAAAACTTCAACGCAAGCCCACCCGTCGCCGCGCGGGGGCGCGGGGGCCCCCCCCCCCCGGGGGGGGGGGGGGTGGGA
>JAEYYQ010000554.1 GCA_023428365.1 Pseudomonadota bacterium
TGACGCTGGTTGAACCCCGCGTCACATCCGCAGGCGCCATAAGGCCTCCTCTGAAGTGATGGATGTTGCATCCGATTTGGGGAGCAAACTACACGAGCACCCTGGCCTTTGCCAGAGCTTCGGCTCCCGTCATCCATACCGTTTCAGGGGCAATCAGAACGGTATCGTCACAGCCGAAAGCCGTGTGCAGCGCAACATGCAACCGCGCAGTGAGAAACTCTAAGTCGTTGTGTTAGATAAATTTATCAATCTAGTGGTTAGGGGCGCAGGATCACGACATCCCCAGGGCGGGCCATGCCCAGAACCCCAATGGCGACTTCCTCGACAAGATCGGGATGCGGACGGTCTGGCCGGAGCAGTAACACGTCGCGTTGAAGCACGGAGCGCACGGTTTCGAGACCGGCCACCTCGCGCTCCAAAACCTTGGAGCGCTCGACTAACCGCGATCGAGCCTCGAAACCGTGTTTGCCCGTGATCGTGTGATGAACGAAGTAGGCCTGCAACATAAGGCAGCTAAGCAGAACCAGGATGAGCTGCCGAGACCTCCTCTTTCGTCGATCTGGATTTGTGCTACGCAGAACCATTGACGTACTCGCCTGCAACACGACCGTTGTAGCAGGGGCATTGTTAAAGGCAGGTAAAGCGGCGAAGCAATTTGTGCCGGCCGCTCACCTTTGACGTCACTGCAGCCCGAGTATCGGTGTCCGGGTAATCGCAGGCGGATTCCACTTCCCGGTCAGGGCATCTTGCTTAGGCGCATACAGACGCATGGTTATGTTGAACGGCCCCTTCGGCGCGGGCAGCCAGTTGGCTTCTTTGTCCTGCCCCGGATTTTCGTTCTGAACATACAGGGTCAGCGAACCATCAGAGCCAGTCTGGAATGGCATCCAACTGCTCAGCGCATAGCGGTTCATGTCGTTGGCAACCGGGAAACCGTCTTCATCGTAAAGCGTGATCGACCAGAACGCATTCACCGGAGGTAAATCGGAACGGTCAAAGCGCAGTGTGTACTTGCTACCACCTTCAAGTGGCCGTCCTGTCTGATCGCCCAGGTTAAGGGGATAGATCGCATCTTGCGGCACATTCGCGCCAAGTCCCTGTTGAGCGACAATCGCGCGCTTCAGGTAGTAGTCGCCATACACGCCCATGGTGTCGGTGTTCATGCTCCAGCCGTTGGTCACACGCGCCATGGTCGGCACCTTCCAGGCCATCAGTTCTTGCGCGGCCTTTGGAGCGTTCTCTATGGCGCCTTTTACTGCTGGATCGACTTTCGACGGATCGAAACTTTTGCCAGCTTCGAGCCCGATCCGCTTCATCCGAGCGATGATTGGCTGGTCGGTCAGATGCGGAGGATTTTCCTTCAACAGTTCAGCCGCGTAGGTGAAGAACTGCGGGCCTGCCATCGTATCGACCTGTGTTTTCGGCGGTGTCTTCATGTCGACCGAAGGATCGATTTTCTGCTGCACCGGATTTGGCGTACGGCCCCACTCCGACAACGGCGTGACCGTATAGCCGGCCTGCACTTTGTGGACGGCGTCGTAATCCGGCGGGCCATCGGTTTTTGTCCGCCCAATGATCCAGACATGCGGCGTCGGCGCATCGATGCGCTGCGTATCCTGCGGCAGCTTGAACTCCTCGACGAACCGCTCGCGCAAATCCGGCCGCCATCCCAATGGCGCGACAAGATAGTGTCCGGCCTGCGTGCCGGTCGTCCGCCACCCGGGCGAGGCGAACACGTCGGTCCACATATCCATCATCGGCAGGAGATAATAACGCCCTTGCGTGTCGGGGACCGAGATGACGACAGGCTCTTTCGTCAGGTCGAGCCAGGCACTCGAATACAGGGTATCGAAGTTCGGCCTCACCACGACCTTCATGCTCGGATCGGGAAAAGCCGGTATGTTGTTGAAGGTGTTCGGTGGTCCGCCTATATCGCCGCCAGCCGGCATATTGGTCAGCTGTTTCCGCGTCAGATCCATGGTGACCAGCGGATAAAGGTAGAGATACGCATCGGCCGCGATAGACCTCGCCTCGTCTTCGGAAGGCGTCGCGGTTTGCGCGATGACCGGAGATGGATTTAGGGACGAAACCAGGAGGGGGAGAGAGAGGGCAAGCGCCAGCTTGTTCATTGGCACGCTCCAATACGCATGACGACATTGAACGCGAACAACAGCCCCCTAAACGCAAGGCTACAATGAAAGATCCGAGTTCGGATTCGCCGGATTCAAGCGTGGTGAAAATCGCCCGTTAATCATCGTCGCGGACGACTGCCGCGAACTCACACAATGCAGCAAACGCAAGGCAGGCTTCCGCCACCAACGAGTTGCAGGGTGCTCGCGCACCCCGCAAACGTTTGCTCATGTCCCTAACCGGGCAGGTGCCTGCCTATAGCGCGCGGCACCGGCAGGCGTGATCGGCTTAACCTCAGCTTCAAGCCCGCAGAACACTGCGCCCCGCATAGACGGCAACGTCGCCCAGTTCTTCCTCAATGCGGATCAGCTGGTTGTACTTGGCCAGCCGGTCTGAACGGCTCAGAGAACCGGTTTTGATCTGCCCGCAGTTGGTGGCAACCGCCAGATCGGCAATCGTGGCGTCCTCGGTCTCGCCCGAGCGATGCGACATCACCGCGGTATAGGCCGCGCGCTGCGCCATGCCGACGGCATCCAGCGTCTCGCTCAGAGAACCGATCTGGTTGACCTTCACCAGGATCGAATTGGCGATACCCTTCTTGATGCCCTCCGACAGACGCGCCGTGTTGGTGACGAACAGATCGTCTCCGACGAGCTGAACTTTCGCACCGATTTCGTCGGTCAGCGCCTTCCAGCCATCCCAGTCATCCTCGGACATTCCGTCTTCGATCGACACGATCGGATAGCGCTTCACCAGATCCGCGAGATAGCGCGCCATGCCCGCGGAATCGAGGCTCTTGCCTTCGCCGGAGATCTCGTACTTGCCGTTCTTGAAGAACTCTGTCGCCGCGCAATCGAGCGCGATCATCACGTCGTCGCCCGGCTTATAGCCTGCGGCCTCAATCGACTTCATGATGAAGCCCAGCGCTTCGTCCGCCGACTTCAGGTTCGGCGCGCAGCCGCCTTCGTCGCCAACGTTGGTGTTGTGCCCGGCATCCTTCAGCCCCTTGCGCAGCGTATGGAAGATCTCCGATCCGACGCGAATGGCATCGGCGCAGGTTTCCGCGCCGACAGGCATGATCATGAATTCCTGGATGTCGATCGGGTTATCGGCATGTGCGCCGCCATTGACGATGTTCATCTGCGGCACCGGCAGGATATGCGCCGCCGTACCGCCGACATAGCGATAGAGCGGCAGCCCGGCAGCCTCCGTCGCGGCCTTCGCCACGGCCAGCGAAACGCCCAGGATGGCGTTGGCGCCTAAGCGGCTCTTGTTCGGCGTCCCGTCAAGTTCGATCAGCGCCTGATCGATGCCGCGCTGATCCTCGGCATCCATGTCGCGCAGCGCCGTGTAAATTTCCGTGTTGACCGCCTCGACCGCCTTCAGCACGCCTTTGCCGAGATAACGGCTCTTGTCGCCGTCGCGCAGCTCGACCGCTTCGTGGGCACCGGTCGAAGCGCCGGACGGAACCGCCGCGCGGCCCATCGAACCGTCCTCGAGCACCACGTCGACTTCGACTGTCGGATTGCCGCGGCTATCTAAGATCTCGCGCGCAATGATGTCAGCGATGGCGGTCATGGTGTCCTCCGGCTGGGAAATCGGGCGGTTGCTGCAGTCTGCGCGCGTTCTAGCCGAGCGAAACGCATTGGCAAAGGGGTGGTTGCGCCTCAGGCGTCAAGGTTGTATCGCGGGCCCTGCGCAACATCGGGGGAAAACACCCATGGCCGACACTCAGACGTACACCGGCGGTTGCCACTGCGGACAGGTTCGCTTCGAAGTCACGACCGACCTGACCCCGGTCCTCGACTGCAACTGTTCTCTCTGCCAGAAGCGCGGTGCTCTGTGGACCTATGTCGATCTGCCGGCGTTCAAGCTGTTGTCGGGTAGCGATCAACAGACGGACTACCGGTTCAATACGAAGCGCATTCAGCATCTGTTTTGCAAAACCTGCGGTGTCGCCTCGTTCGGTCGCGGCGCCGACGCTCAAGGCAATGAAGGCGTCGGCATCAACGTTCGATGCCTGGATGATATCGACTTGGGGAGCCTCACGCTCACCAAGTACGACGGACGGAGCCGTTAGGTGACATCTGCCCTTGTTCTGTTTTCGGGTGGTCAGGATTCGGCGACTTGCCTGGCCTGGGCTTTGCAGCGCTACGGTCGTGTCGAGACGATCGGATTTGCCTATGGCCAGCGCCACGAAGTCGAACTCATCGCACGGCGCAATGTTCTGCAGGGTTTCCGAGATAGTTTTCCGGAGTGGGCACCAAAGCTCGCCGAAGATCATACGCTGGATCTGGCGGAATTCGGGGCCATCAGCGATACGGCCTTGACCCGCGATGCTGCCATCGAGATGACCGCATCAGGCCTGCCGTCGACATTCGTGCCCGGCCGCAACCTTGTGTTCTTTACCTATGCGGCGGCACTCGCCTACCGGCGCGGCATCACCACGTTGGTCGGCGGCATGTGCGAGACCGACTTCTCGGGCTATCCCGACTGCCGCAATGAAACGCTGCAAACCCTCGCCCATGCGCTCAGCCTGGGACTGGACAAGCCACTGTCCATCGCAACCCCGCTGATGTTCATCGACAAGGCCGCGACTTGGCAGCTCGCGCACGACCTCGGCGGCAAAAAGCTGGTTGACCTGATCCTGGAGCAGACCCACACCTGCTACCTCGGTGATCGAACACACAGACACGCTTGGGGTTATGGCTGCGGCACCTGCCCGGCCTGCGAACTCCGCCGGAAAGGATGGACTGAATGGACCGCCAGGAACTGATCCGCGCCGTAGAACTGGCGATCGCGGGCGATTGGGAAGGCGCACACAAGATCGTCCAGAGCGACGAAACCGACGCCGACGCCTGCTGGCTTCACGCCATCCTGCACAAGATCGAGGGCGACGCCGATAACAGCCGCTATTGGTATCGCCGTACGATGCACGCCTATGAGGCCTACCCCGATCCGAAGCAGGAACTGCAATCGATCAAGGCCTCACTCACCTACTGAGCATCCGCCTTCGGGTTTTCCGTAGCAAACGTGATCCGGTTGCCGAACGGATCGGCAATGGTCGTCTCCCTAAATCCCCACGGTTGGTCCTGCACACCGGGACGAGAGTTCTTGTAGCCCTTCGCACGTAATCCGGCGCAATAGGCGTCCACATCCTCGCAAGCGATGCGCACCCCGGACCCCGGGGTCGCGTCGCCGAAGTGTTCGGATAGATGCATCACCGCGTCGCCCATCCGGATCTGCATGTAAATGGGCAAGTCCGGCTCGAAGCGGTGCTCCCAATCGATGGTGAATCCGAGGAAGCCAACGTAGAATTCGCGGGCCTTCTCCTCGTCGAAGATCCGCAGGACCGGTATTGGCGCTGAAAAGTGCATGATCTCCAGCTTTCCCTTAATCGTTTCCCCATGCGCCCATACGCAAGTGTCGCACATCTCGCACCTGCGATAACTTGACAAATCTGCCTCGCAGATGACACGGGCTCTATATGTTGCCCCGGCGGGGCCGATGACGAGGTTGATTTATGAATGAGACGCTAGATAGCCGGCGCAGGCTCGAAGGCTTTCTGTTCCTGGCCGCATTTGGGTTGTGCATACCGGCAGCGAACTGGTTGATCGGCAATGCCGGGACGACCTGCGTGCCCCATGGCCCGTGTCTGATTCCGGTGGCTCCCGGGCTGATGGCGCCGAGCGGCGTTCTCATGATCGGTCTCGCCCTCGTATTTCGGGATCTCGTTCAACGGCGCCTGGGCCTGGAATGGTCGGCCGCTGCCATCGTCGCCGGCGCGGCGTTGTCAGCTTTCATCGCCCCGCCGTCGCTGGTCATTGCCTCGGGCATTGCCTTCCTGCTGTCCGAACTTGCGGACCTCGCGGTCTATACGCCGTTGCAGCGCCGCCGCCTGGTGCTGGCCGTCTTCGCCAGCAGCATGGTCGGCCTGATCGTTGACAGCGCGGTCTTCCTCTACCTGGCGTTCGGCAGCCTCGAATATCTGCTCGGCCAGGTGGTCGGCAAAGCTTGGATGGTCCTGTTCGCCATGCCGTTCATCGCGTGGCTGCGCCGCCGCGACGCGCGGCTCGGGCTGCTTCCAGCGTAAGGGGTAACCATGACCGGCGATCCCAAAGACCTGCCCCAACTCGGCCGCCCTGTTGGTTTGCCGGCGAGCCCCGAAGCTGCCGAACTCGAGCGCGTCCCCAATCCACATCCGGATACCGCTTACGTCGCACGGTTTGCAGTGCCCGAGTTCACCTCCTTATGTCCGGTGACAGGACAGCCGGATTTCGCGCATCTGGTCATCGACTACGTGCCTAGGGACTGGCTGGTCGAATCCAAGTCGCTGAAGCTCTATCTCGCGTCGTTCCGTAATCACGGTGCGTTCCACGAAGACTGCACCGTTGCCATCGGCAAACGGCTTGTGGATCTGCTGCAGCCGCACTTCTTCCGCATCGGCGGCTACTGGTATCCGCGCGGCGGTATCCCGATCGATGTGTTCTGGCAAACCGGTGAACTGCCATCCGGTGCGTGGCTGCCCGACCAGGGCGTGCCGCCCTATCGCGGGCGTGGCTAACAGCAAAGGATCAGCCGTGAGCTTCGTCTATCTCGGCATCGCCATCGTCGCGGAAGTCATCGCAACGTCAGCCTTGAAAGCCTCTGACGGCTTCACCCGCCCGCTCGCGACGGTGATAACGACGGCTGGATACGCGACAGCGTTCTACTTCCTGTCGCTGACGTTGAAGACCATTCCGGTCGGGATCGCCTACGCCATCTGGAGCGGCGTCGGCATTGTGCTGATCTCCGTCATCGGTTTCGTGTGGTTCCGCCAGAGCCTCGACCTGCCCGCGGTTATCGGCCTGACATTGATCGTTGCGGGCGTGGTCGTGATCAATCTCTATTCCCAGACCATGCCGCACTGAAATCAGGCCCAAAAACTGTCATCCCGGCAAGCGGAGGCGTTAGCCGAAGCGCAAGCCGGGACCCAGCGGAAGCGCGTCGAAGACACCAGTTTTCACGGCTGTACCCACGGCCCTGGGTCCCGACTCTCCGCGCTAACGCGCTCCGGCCGGGATGAAAAATATGGGCTCATCAATCAGGGAGTGGCTATGGCGTCCGCATCGCCGCTGAACTCCGCCACGATCTCCGCCGCACTCGCAATCCTTGCGAACTCGCCGTCCAGACTGGCAATGTGGGCCTCGTGGATAGTCTCCGCCGGAATGACGGCACCACCGGGCAGCGGACGATCGAACGTGAAGCAGGCATCGGCCGCGAGCGTCATCGGGAAGCCGAGATCGCTGCCACCGCGCACCGTCGTCGTGACACAGTGATCGGTCGATGCGCCGGCGACCACGATCTGCGGCGCATCGAGCGCACGCAGACGATCCGCCAGATCCGTACCAACGAACCCATTGTTGACGATCTTGCGCACGACGGGCTCACCGGGTTGCTCGGCGGCGAAGTTCATCGCCTGATTGCCGAACACGCCCGGCCGGAACGGACTATCGCTGCGCGTCGAGTCGTGACGCACATGGATGATCGGCCAGCGCTTCTCACGCCAGAACTCGATCAGGGTCAGGCCCCGCCCCTCGGCTTCGAGATTGTTGCGGCGAACACGCACCGCAATCTCGTCGAATCCTTTCTGGTAGTCGATCAGCAGAAGGACGGGCGGGTTCATGCGGCGTCGGTCCCACGAGCTTTGGAGGCGACGTCAGGCGGCGCAGCCTCGGCCGTCAACATACCCAGCGCGTCCGACAGCGACATCACCTTGTTCTCCTGGCTGCCGAGACGGCGCATCGACACTGTCCGCTCATCCGCCTCGCGCTTGCCGACCACCAGCATCACCGGCACCTTGGTCAGCGAGTGCTCGCGAACTTTGTAATTGATCTTCTCGTTGCGCAGATCGGCCTCGGCGCGCAAGCCCAGGCTCTGAAGCTCCTTGACCACATCGAGCGCGTACTCGTCAGCCTCAGAGACGATGGTGCACACCATCACCTGCAGCGGTGCGAGCCACAATGGCAGATGCCCGGCATAGTTCTCCAGCAGGATGCCGAGGAAGCGTTCCAGCGAGCCGAAGATCGCGCGGTGGATCATGACCGGCGTTTTCCGAGCGCCGTCGGC
>JAEYYQ010000129.1 GCA_023428365.1 Pseudomonadota bacterium
CCCGTCAGGGTCTCGCCCGCAATCAGCACAACGAGTTGTCCGGCGTCGGGCTGTGGCACAGCCGCGCGCAACGTCGGCAGCAGGAGTGGTGCGAGAGCCAGCGTCACCGAGATTGCGACTAGTAGACGGACCTGCATCGGAACGCGCGGGCTGGAAAAGCCCGGCATCAGCATGAAGCAACCGCCGATCCGGCAGAACAGCACGAAGGCCAGGAGCACGCTGTCCGGCCCGAGCCCCGTCACGAGATCGCGCCCAATGCCTTGATCTGTGTGCCACGGGCAATCTCGATATGTGACAGCACCGGCAACGTCGGGAACAACCGCTCGGTCACCATCCGTACATACGGCCGCGCTTCAGGCGCAGTGACCAATACGAACTGGTGGCCCTGGTCCATATGCGACCGGATGGATTTAGTGGCTTCCGTTCCGAATTGCTCGATCAAATGCGGATCGATATCGAATTCGGCGACATCGCCTTTCGCGTCACGCTTCAAGCTCTGATGGAAAACAAGCTCCCACCGGCTGCCAAGCCGGAGCACCTTGAGCGTCTCGCCGTCCGAAAGATCTCCGCAAATCTGCTGCGCCATGCGCATCCGCACGTGCTCGACGAGTTGTTCGGATCTGCGCACGTGGCCGGCCACCTCAGCGATCGCCTCCAGAATGAGATGCAGATTGCGGATGGAGACGCGCTCAGCCAGCAGAAGTTTCAGAACAGCCTGCAATCCGGAGAAGGAGAGTTGCGAGGGAATAATTTCATCGACCAGCCGGCGATATTCCGGGTCCAGCCGATCAATCAGCGCGCGCACGTCCTTATAGGACAGGAGCTGCGCGAGATTATTGCGGATCACTTCGCGCAGATGCGTCAACAGAACCGACACGTTGTCGACCGGTGTGAAACCTTCGCGCTTCACATTGGGAACGAAGACTTCCGGAACCCAAACCGCCTTCATCCCGAAAGCCGGCTCCCGCACTTCGTCGCACGGCACGTCGGGCCGCGGCCCCTCGCCGACGATCACGAGCATGTCGCCGATACGTAGGGATTCAGTCGCAGCGACGGTGCCGTGGATCTTGATCTGATAAGCCTTGGGCGGCAGCATCAGATCGTCGGTGAGTTTGATCTCGGGCACGACAAAACCATACTGACGCGCAAACGCACGCCGCATCTTGGCGACGCGTTGAGCCAGCTCATTGTGCGATGACAACAGCCCCGTCGAGAGCTGCTTGCCGAAGCACAGCTCGATCTCCACCGCACGAAGCTGCTCTTTGACGGACGAACGCGCCTCTTCGTCGGCAAGCTGTTTGGCATCGGCTTCGCGCGCAGCCACCAGCGCCTGCGCCTCGGCCTGACGCTTCGGAATAAGGTAGGCGACCGCCGCAAGGCATCCCGCCAGGAATGCAAACGGAAGGAAAGGCAGGCCAGGCGCAAGCGCCAGAACACCGATGACAAAAGCTGCGAGCAGCAGCGCCTTCGGATACCGGCCGAGCTGTCCGAAAACCGCCTTCTCAGCGGAACCCTGAGTGCCACCCTTCGAAACGAGCAGACCAGCTGCCAGCGAAATGATCAGCGCTGGAATCTGCGACACGAGACCATCACCAACGGAGAGCTTCGTGAACACATCAACGGCGTGAGAAGCCGTCATATCGTAGCGGAAAATACCGATGACGATACCGCCGACGACATTGACCACCGTGATAATAATGCCGGCGATTGCGTCACCGCGGACGAACTTCGAAGCACCGTCCATGGAGCCGAAAAATGCACTTTCCTCTTCGAGTTCTCGGCGACGGCGCATAGCCTCCTTGTCGTCGATCAGGCCCGCATTGAGGTCGGCGTCAATTGCCATCTGCTTGCCGGGGATCGCATCGAGGGTGAAGCGCGCGCCGACTTCAGCGATACGCGTCGCGCCCTTGGTGATGACGAGAAAGTTCACCGTAACCAGAATCACGAAGACGATCGTGCCGATAACGAAATCGCCGCTCATGACGAAGTTGGCGAAGCCGGCAATTACATGCCCGGCGGCAGTGACACCCTGCGCGCCGTCCGACAGGATCAATCGCGTTGTGGCGATATTCAATGCCAAGCGCAAGAGCGTTGCGATCAGCAGCACGGTTGGGAAAGCTGAGAATTCGAGCGGCTTTTGAATCCAGAGCGCGACCATCAAGATCAGGACTGACAGCGCAATAGAAAATGCCAACCCGATATCAATCAGTACGGCCGGAAGCGGCAGGAACAGAACGGTAAGAATAAAGACGATACCGACTGCGAAGCCGATATCTCTGCCGTAGGAGCGATCGATGGGATCTATTGTCGATGCGGACGTCGCCGCCATGCCTGCCCCTCGTGACGGTTGCAGCCGCTTTTCCACCTATTGCGACGCAACCTGCCCTGCGAGACTTTCCCGAGCCTTACGGAACCGTCAGACGTCCACAACAATGTCGCACTGTGGCATGGGCACCCGCTTCTTTCGTCAGAAGCCGTTTTCGATCCGCGAATAGACCTGTTCAGCGAACGTATAAATCACCGAACCAACGAAGGGGGCGGTCAAAGACGCAGTCACCAGAATGGCAATGATCTTGGGAATGAACGTCAGCGTGATTTCCTGGACCTGCGTCAAAGCCTGCAGAAGTGCAATCGCAATGCCAACCAGCATCGCAGCGGCCACAGCGGGACTCGAGGCAACGATAATGGTCCAGATCGTCGCCTGCACGAGATCCAGCGCATCGGCCTGATTCATGGTCAGGTTACCGTTACACCAGGTTCGAGTGGGATTTCTGTCCCATCCGCGAGGACAGCGACCGCTCCGCCGGAGATGACGCGAAGTGCCGTGACTTGTCCGGTTGTGTTCCCATCTGCTGACGTGACCGTACGTCCGATCACTCCGTCGGCCTGAGACAACGCCATCGACGTGATGAGAGCATCGAGCTTGGTATTCATCTTGATGCTCTGCTCGACGTTGGAAAATGATGCGAGCTGGGCCATCTGCTGCGAGGGATCCATCGGTTGCGTCGGATCCTGATTTTTGAGCTGTGCAACGAGCAAGTTCAAAAATGCATCGTAGTCCAGCGTCGATGAGGACGCCTTTGTTTGGGACGTCGTATTCGTCCCCATCGTGGATGCGCCGGTTCCGTCTACTTGCATGGCACAAGCTCTCGCTGATTGTGATCCGTGGTCATGGCCTGCGGCTGCGCCCTTGCCAGAATCGCTTCTTCTATTGCGTACAGACCGCGAATGATCTTCAACGCATCAAACACCTTGGCGGTCGAAATCTGCTGATGAACGCGCTGCAATCCCGCAAGGACGTCGGCATTTTTGAAAGACACCAGCAAAAGCGCATACGATTGCTCAAACATCGCGCGCGCTTCCGGCGCCTTGGTCGGGTCGATCAGCATCGTCTGAACAATGAAATACAGCTGGCGCAGAGGCGTCGTCGCCTGCTCGGCCAGCAAAACATGGCTTTCGAGCAGGAAAGCAACGTCGTTCAACAACTCCATGGATACTTTGCGATCAACACGCACCACCGCGCCATTGATATATATACGTTCCCCTGCGCGCAGTGAGATATGCATGGCCGCCTTCACCTAAGGCCGTCAGCGATTGAGCGCGTGACGTCGATCAAACCGCGGAAGTTTTTCGATTCTTCCTGCCTGATCTGTTCGGCTTCGCGCATGATCCACAGCCCGATTGAAATCAGATCCGCACGCAACGCTTTCGGCAGATCGTTCTCTGCATTGGCCAGATCCTCGATCAGCATGCCCCACAGCCTGCGGACAAAATCGAGCGCATCGATAGCCTCGCGTGAGCGAGGGCCTTTCGCTTCGGCACACTCCAGCAGCTCGATGGCATGCTCGATCGCCATACGTTCACGCTGACGCGCATCTCGCGGCGCTTCTTCCAGAACTTCCGCATAGGAAAAATTATACATCAGTGTTTCCGCCCTAGAGATGGTTGAGCAGACTCATGTTCTGCATCCGCGCAGTCAGCGCATAGGATACTTCAATCTGGGTCATTAACGCGGTGACCCGCGTTGAAGCTTCGTACGGATCGACGCCTTCCAGGTTCATGATGTGCTTGGAGAAAATATCGACTTGGATCGATATGCGCTCTGTAGCGGTCGCCACGCGCTCCTGTGCCGTTCCAAGATTCGCCCGCACCTGAGTGAGCTTCGCGCCCGCCCCATTGATGAGCTTGGCAGCCTCATCGATAACAACCCGGAATGCTGCGTCGTCGAGCTTATCAACCCCGAGATCCGACATCATCGTGTAAGCGCGAACCAGATCGCGTAGCGGCTGTATATTGGCGTTCGTCGAGCTTTCGATCATCTCGTTTGTCGAAATCCGACTGCCGATGTTCTGGTCTGAAGCCATCGACCAGTTTGCCGACCAGCCTGGATCTGCTGTCAGATCCGCAAATGGTCCATCGAGAAACGCCTTCATATCCGCGGCGGAAATGTTGGCGACCGCTGGATCCGACTGTGTGATGCCGAATGTATCAAAGAATGCCGTTGCCACGGCTTGCCTGCCCGCAGACGGCGGATTGCCTAAATATTGCGCCATCGGCTCAGAATTGACATTGATGCCCGCAAAAATATAAGCACCGCCAATTTCGGTGTTTATTCCATTTATCAGCGCTTCCAGCCGCGTCTTGGCCTCAACCTGAATGACGCTTGGGCCACTCTCGCTTTCACGAGACGCATTCACTGCACTGAGAAAAGCCTCGGCATCGTCGGAGATGGATTGCAGCACGGCCTGCGTTGAATCAAGTCGCGTCGCAACCAATGCGTTTGAATCTTTGATCGTGGAGAGGCGCGCATGATCCTGGCGCAACGACACCGTTTCAGAAGATCGAAACCCGATGCTGAGGCCGACGTCGCTATATCGACCTGTCGTCATCTCTTTCTGGGCGCCTGCCAGTTTGGCTTGAGCCTTAAGGAGCGTCAGACGTGTCGATTCAGTCAGCGCTATGGTCGAGACGAACGTGGTTTTCATTCTTTCACCCGGCCGCCTCAAGCAGCGTGCGATACATGTTGTCGATTGTCGAAATCAGACGCGACGTAGCCTGGTAGCTTCGCTCCAGATTGAGCAACAGGATCATCTCCTCGTCGAGATTGACCCCAGTCACCTTTGAAAGAGCCTCCGACGACCTTTCGAACATGGTGGCTCGATAATCGGCCTCGGAATTCGCTGTCTTGCGCAGCTCCTGCAGCCAGCCGACCGATGACGATGCGAAATCGAGCAGCGTGGCATTTGCATTGAGTTGCGTATCTGGATCGAACGCCCTTTGCGCCGACAGCGTATCGATCAGCCCCTGCAAACGATCGCCGAAGCCGGCCGAACCGCTCGCGTTGTAGACATAGTCGGCGCCATTCATGCCGCCGTCGCGCAACAGAGTCGGATCTCCTCCGCGCGTAGGATCGACATTGGGATTGAGTTGAATGGAAGCCGCCAAACCGGAAATGACGCTTCCCGACGCAGGAATCGCGGGCGCACCCGGCCAGGTGAAAAGTCCCGGCGCATCAGCGAGTGCCGGCGTCGCGGTCTGATCGCTCTCGGCAAAAACCTCAATCAGACCGCGAGCGATCTCATCAAGCTGAGTTTGATAGTCGACTGCGATTTCGTCGCGAACAGCAGCAAGTCCCGTCAGGCGCCCCGTACCGCTCGCCATGGCACCGACGTTGCCGGTGACCTGGACTCCGTCGATAAAGACCTGATTGCCCGCGAGGCCGGGCACCATCGTGTAGCTCTGCTCAAACGTAACCGACCGCGGCTTTGTTTCGAACAGCGTCACACCGCCATCCGTGACGATGACCATGTCATTGTCACCGCGCGTCAGCGTCCTCACGCCGATCTCTTCGGAAATGGACAGTAACAGACGATCTCGCGCATCGAGATAGTCGGTCACGTCAGCACCAGTCCGAGTTCCCTTGACGACCGCGTTGTTGACGGTCTCGAACTGAGCCAGCAAAGAATTCAGCCGTCCAACTGCACCGGCCATATCGGCGTCAGCCTGTTCGCGCGTTGCCTGAACGGCGGCCGAAGCATCATGCAGCGCGTTCACGAGATCCTGGGCCGCATTCACGGCGGAGTGCGCGCGCGTCAGATCTTGTGGCCCGGTCGAGTACACCTGCAGCGCGTCGGCCAATTTACCGATGAGCGCCGCAGGAGAAGCATCAAGTTCTGGATCGCTGACCGTTATATCCAGCCGGTCGAGGCCAGCCACAATGGTATTCTGGCGTCCGGTTGCCGAGTTCGCCGTCAGCATATGCTGCAGCAGCGCGCTGTCGGAAACACGAGATACCGAATTCAGACGCACACCGGCGCCGGGAACAGTGACGATATTGGCAGTCTTGCGCGACGTCAGAATATCGCTCCCAGTCGTCACGTTTCGCGAGACGGCCGAGGTTTGACTTGCCGTAGCTGAAATACCGCTTTGGGCGATCTGAAGGGCATTCGACAACGTCATTGCGCGCTATTCCTTCGCCCGAATTCCCAGCCCGCAATCATCAGCGCTTCAAGTTGACGAGAACGTCCATCAAATCGGCCCCGGTTTGGAATACCTTGGAATTGGCCGTGTAATTACGCTGCGATTCAATCATCGCGGTCAGTTCGGAAGCGAGATCTACGGTTGACTGCTCCAGCGCGCCCGACGCGATGTTACCCAAACCACCATCACCGGCGAAACCGACTCTGACATCACCGGAATTGGCGCTTGGTGCGTAAACGTTGCCAGGCAACGACTGAAGATTGTCAGGGCTCGTGACTGTCGCGAGCGGAATTTTATGTGTCGCCACGCGCGCCGAATTTCTGAAAACAGCATAAAGCGTGCCGTCACTGGCAAACTCAATCCGCTCGACATCACTCGGCGCGTTGCCATTTATATCTGCAACCGAGTACGAATACGAACCTGGAAGATGAGTCGATTGTGACATATCAAGCGTGAGCGTTTGACCATTAGGAATGGGAATCGACAGCGATGTCGTACCTCCCGTCAATTTACCCATTGCGTCAAAGGTCAGAGTTTCCGTTTCCAGCGGTCCCGACGAATACGGAAACCCTCCGCCAGCAGCAGCCGTGGCACGATCATAGACCGCGATCTCCCACGTCGTTGGACCGGTTTTGGTGCTGTAGACATCCAGAATAATCTCGTTACCAACATTGTCGTAGGACACAAGAGATGTCATTGCGGTGAAAACAGCGGCAGGATCATTGCTCGACGGCAGATCCGCAGTAACGACGTCAGCGTTGTACGGCAAATTGACGTAAAAACGTCCCTCAGTCGACGCGTTGGCCTGCATAGCCAATTCACCGATATTGATAACTTGAAGGGCCGCATATCCATTCGCGACGTCAGTCGGTCCGCCATCAGTCAGCGGATAGCCCATCAGATAGTAGCCTGCCGCATTGACAAGCCGCCCCTGCCCATCCGGCACAAACGACCCGGCCCGCGTGAGATAAACCTGACCGCCACTGCCGCCGACGAGAAAGAATCCCTGACCATCAATTGCGAGATCCGTCGCAGAGGTCGTATAAGAATGCGTACCCTCGGCGCTGATTGCGTAGCGAACATCGGTGCGAACGCTGCCCGAAACGTAGCTGCCTTCGCCTGATTCAAGAATCATCGACGCAAATTCCGTCGACGCCCGCTTATAACCAGTCGTATTCATATTCGCGATGTTATCAGCGACCGTCGCCAGTCGATTTGCCTGCGCCGCCATACCGGACGCACCCGTTCGCATCATGCCATATAGGCTCATCGCGCAGATTCCCGAGATCTTGCTTCTGATGAAACGAAACTGACAGACAGGGCTTGCGCGGGGCTGAATGGCGCAAAAACGAAAGCGCCATTTCGTGCCACATCTATGCCTGGATCAGCCGATATCCGAGATAACGCTGCGAATCGATCAGCTCACGCCCAAGCCGATACCGCAGACGTTTGCGCAGCTTGCTGATATGGCTCTCGACGACATTCTCGTCGATATCTTCGCCAAACAGACCATAAACGGCATTGAAAATCTGGCTTTTCGTGACCCGACGCCCTCTATTCGTCACGAGATATTCGAGAATGCGCCGCTCACGACGCGGCAGCGGCAGAACATCCCCCGCCACTTCCGGATCACGCCCATCGAAAAACACGCGCAGATCGCCAAAATCCGCGCACTCCGAATCATTGCTTGCGCGCCGCCGAATCGCATGAATGCGAGCCAATATTTCCCGAACGTGAATCGGTTTCCTGACGACATCGTCAACGCCCGCCGCGAAGAGATCAAGCGTTTCTTCCAGCGACTTGCTGTCGTTCATCGCAATAACCGCGGCACCAGTCCGGCCACGTATTTTCCTCGACAGCGTCTGACGCCCCGAGAAATCCCCAAGAAGGAAGGCCTCGACGGCTCCCATATCGATTTCCGATGCGGTATCTACCCAGGTCGTGAGATCCCCAGGCAGTATCCCCGATGCCGTTACACCTTCACGATCAAACCAAGTCCGATATCCATCGGTCACGGTTTCGCGCTCGTCCGCGATAAGGATCATGGCCGCCCCCCGAATCATGCCCCCAGTGAATCGGGTACAAT
>JAEYYQ010000178.1 GCA_023428365.1 Pseudomonadota bacterium
TCGAGGCGCTCAAGAATACACCAGGCATTACCTTCGATGCCGGCGAGAATGGGTTCGCCGCTGGCGGCAACCAGTTCAACATTCGCGGCTTCAGCGCGACTGGCAACATCTTCGTAGACGGCGCGCGCGATAACGGAAGCTATACGCGGGACACCTTCAACGTCGAGCAGGTTGAGGTGGTAAAGGGCGCTGCGGCCGACAATGGACGTGGTGGTGCCGGCGGATATGTGAATCTCGTCACCAAAATCCCTCACCTGGAGAGCTTCTATCGGGCCAATGTCGGTGTTGGCTTTGATGAGTACAATTCCAAATCGCGCTGGCGCGGGACTGCCGATGTCAATCAGAAGGTCAACGCGACGACGGCCATCCGTCTGAACGTCATGGCCGAGAATGGCGGCGTTGCCGGTCGGGAGATCGTTGAGAACAATGCGTGGGGCGTTGCACCGTCAGTTGCGTTCGGCCTCGGCACCAACTTCCGCACGATCCTGTCTTACGAGCACGTTGAGCGAAATGACATCCCGGATTCTGGTGTGTCATTCAACAGGGGCGGAGATAGCATTCGTATTCCGGGCGCCGGTCCGAGAGTGGGTTCGAATTATGTTCCGTCGAACGGTTCACGTGACACCTTCTTTGGTCGCCGGACGGATTTTGACGATATCCAGAACGACTCTCTGCTTGCTCGGTTCGAGTACGACATTTCGAACGGCGTTACCGTCAGCAATCAGACGCGTTGGGCACATCTAGACCGCAGTGCGCGATACCATATTCCTGGCGATGTTGTTCCTACGGTTTCCAATCCTTACAACTACGATCGCGTCAATGAAACGCTGACCAACCAGACCAACGTTTTGGCCAAGGTCTATTCCGGCGGATTGAAACATACATTTTCTACAGGCGTTGAATTCTCCAAGGAGAAGTCCGACTCTCATCATATCGGACGTGGTGATAACCCCACATTCAACGGAAGCAATCACATCGATGTCGATACGGTTGCGTTCTACGCCTATGACACCATTGAACTGAATAAGCACTGGGAGATCACAGGCGGCGTCCGGGTTGAGCGCTTTGATGCCGATGTTGTGACGACCGGTTCCGGTCGCCAGATTCCTGGACTGCCGGGACAGCAAAGGTTCAGTCAATCCGATACTACTGTCGGTGGAAAAATTGGCGTTGTTTACAAGCCGGTTGAGAACGGCAGCCTTTATGCCTCATATGGGTTGTCCCATTTGCCTCATGGTTCCCTTTTGTCCAATCCGGATATCTCGCGCGATCATGATGGTGCATTTCCTGGTCTTGTCGCCAATGCTGATACTGTTGAGCTTCATAATTATGAAGCCGGCGTGAAATGGGATTTCTTTGGTGGTCGCCTTTCAACGACTGCAGCGATCTTCCAGACCGAAAAGCATAAGGTGGCTTACTTGGATGAAGCGGATCCTGCCAATCCGGATATCGTCTATGGCAAGCAACTGGTGCGAGGGATTGAGTTCGGCGTAGCGGGCAAAGTCACGGACCGGTGGAGTCTTTTCGGTGGCCTAACGTTGATGGATAGTGAGCGCAAGCACGGTCGTGCGGTGGACGACGCAGTACGAGGCGATTACTCCGATTCGGGCACGGTTGCTCCAGGGTTCACGACTGTGGACACCACGAACGGCGATGAGCTAGCGTTTACGCCAAACATCACCGCGACGTTGTGGACGACGTATCGTTGGGATAACGGCTTCACGCTCGGTGGCGGCGTTCAATACGTGGGAGAGTCCTACATTGGCCGTCCCGACGATGCCACCCGCATCATTCCGAATGGAAAGTTCGGCAAAATCCCCGACTACTTCCTGGTCAACCTGATGGCGTCCTATGAGTTGACGGACAACATCAAGCTCCAGTTGAACGTCGATAACGTCTTCGATGAGACCTATCTGACAACCGCCAACTGGAACGGCAGCTGGGGCTATCTTGGACCGTCACGCACGTTCTGGCTATCGACCAAGCTCGATTTCTAACTGATGTGACTCTGCTGGAATGGATCAGCCCCCCGCTGATCCGTCGGGCGAACGGATTGCCGGGCTGGCCCCGGCAATCCGCTGTTTGAGGCGACCGGATCGCGCGTCGCAATACTGGTGAGTGCTGTTCCATGCTCGTAACCATCCCTGACATGCTCACCTCTGAGGAACTGGCGTACGTGCGCCAGATTCTGGAAAACACACCGTGGGTGGATGGCCGAGCTACAGCCGGCGATCAGGCGGCGAAGGTCAAGAACAACCTGCAAGTTCCTATCGATGCGCCGGCTGCTCAGGAACTTGGGCAAATCGTTGTACGTGCGCTCGCGCGCAATCCGATTTTCACCAGTGCCGCATTGCCGTTGCGCGTTCTGCCGCCGATGTTCAATCGCTACGATGTCGGCATGACCTTCGGGGCGCACGTCGATGGTTCGATCCGCGCTTTGCCTGGTTCCGGTCAGCGTTTGCGTACCGATGTGTCCTCTACTCTGTTCCTGACACCGCCGGAGGACTACGACGGCGGCGAACTGGTGGTGCACGACACCTACGGCACGCATCAGGTCAAGCTGCCGGCCGGTCATATGGTGGTCTACCCTGCGACCAGCATGCATAGCGTCAATCCGGTGACACGCGGCAGCCGTTGGGGTTCGTTCTTTTGGACCCAGTCCATGGTCAAGGATGATTGGCGGCGGCACATGCTCTACGATCTCGATATGTCGATTATCAAGGTCAGGGAGCGGTTGCAGGACGATGATCCCGCCGTGGTCGGATTGACCGCCCACTACCATAATCTCATCCGCCACTGGGCGGAGGTTTGATCACCGGATTGCCGGGCGCACCAAGAGCTGATTTGTGCAGTGACACACCAATCCGGCAGCCCCGTTCCGCCAGATGTCGTCTCGGTTTCTGACTATGAGCGCCACGCACGCACGCTGTTGCCCGTCGATATCTGGGCCTACATCGCTGGCGCCGGCGCTGATGGACTGACCCAGCGCTGGAATCGCGATGCCTTCGATCAGCTGCGATTAGCTGGGCGGGTTCTCGCCGATATGACACAAGCGTCGACGGCGAGCACGCTGTTCGGCCTGCCGCTACCGCATCCGATTATCGTTGCTCCCGTGGCGTATCAGAAGCTGGCCCATCCCGACGGCGAATTGGCGACGGTGCTCGGCGCCTCAGCATCGGCGACCTGGATGACAATCAGCACATTGTCGAGTGTGTCCATCGAGGAGATTGCGCGCAACGCCAACACCACCGTGCTGTTCCAGCTTTATATGCAGCCGGAACGTGAGGCGACGCTGAGACTCGTGCGCCGCGCGGAGAACGCGGGATGCAAGGCGCTGATGGTGACGGTGGATGCACCGGTCAATGGCGTGCGAAACGTTGAACAGCGCGCGGGTTTTCGCCTACCGCCGCATGTACTGCCTGTTAATATCGAGGCAGCATCGGGTCCAGCCTCGCGAGCAGGACCAGGTGAAAGTCCGGTCTTCAAAGGTCTTCTCGACACGGCACCGACGTGGGCCGATATCGACTGGTTACGCGCGCAAACAAGTTTACCCCTCTTGCTGAAGGGGATCGTCAGACCGGCTGACGCGGAGCGCGCGATCGAAGCTGGCCTCGACGGTATCGTCGTCTCAAATCACGGCGGTCGTACGCTGGATACGCTCCCTGCCAGCATCGATGCACTTCGGATCGTTGCCGCTCGTGTTGCAGGCCGGCTGCCGCTTCTACTCGACGGTGGCATTCGGCGCGGAACGGATGTTCTGAAATCGCTGGCGCTCGGCGCAAGCGCGGTTATGGTCGGTCAGCCGATCATGCACGCGTTGGCCGTTGCCGGTCCTGTTGGCATCATCCATCTGCTGACCATCCTGCGCGCCGAGTTTGAAGCCGCCATGGCGCTCACCGGCTGCAGCTCGATTGGCGCGATAGATGAAGCAGTGCTGTGGGAGTCGCCTCGCCTCACGTAAGCTGGTCATCCCAGTTTGCCGTCACCGGAAGTGAACGGGCACCGATAAGGAAATACGCTGGCCACCAACATTGTCTGGTGGACGTGGCAAAGGGCTCGCGCGGCGAACCAGCGAGACGGCTTCCTGATCAAGTCGCGGATTACCAGAAGAACCAACTAGGCGCACACTGACCACGCTTCCTGCACGATTGATCGTGAACGCAACTCGGGCCGTTCCGCGCGCGCCACCGGGATGACGCTTATGGCGATTGAGGTGAGCCACCAGCGCACCGCGCCAAGTCGCGGGAGATTGCGACGAGGACATGCCGGCTGCTCGCGCCGCGTTTGTTTTCCCGCGCATAGCCTGCATAGGCTTAGGAGCTGCGGCCTGCGCGGCAGTGGAGCGCTTCCGCGGTGGCGGCTTTCGCTTCGGTTGCGGCGGCTCAGGCGGCTTTTTCAGTTCAGGTTCGATTTTTTCCGGCTCGGGAGGTGGCTCGGCTTGGTTCGGCAGGACAGCTTCGGCTTCCGGGCGTTCCTCCAGTTTCGGGATATCAAGCGGTTCCGGCTCGGGCTTGGGCGGCTCCGGTTCAGGCGGCTCGGGCTCGTAGGGTTCCTCCTCCTCGGATTCGGTTTCCGTACTATCGACAGATGCCTGCTGCTGTTCACCGACTGCGACATCTTGCGGTAGCGCTTCCGGCGCGACCGGCAACGGTGACAGCTCGATCATGATGGCACCGGCTGGCTCACTCGATGCGGAGGGTTGCTGCCAGTTGAGCGCCATCCATATGACCGCTCCGTGAAGCGCAGCAACACAACACGCTGCCCCTGCCCAGCGAACGATTAATCGCGGCAACGATTCCCGGTATTGATCAGTCCCCCGCACCGCCGTCACAAGATTACTGCCCTCCCGTTGCGCCGGCCGGTTGTTCGGGCAACGATGGAGTCGCGGTGGGAGGTTGCCCATTCGCTGGCGGAAGGCTTTCCAACCCGACAAGACCGATTTTCAAGTACCCAGCCGTCCGCAGCAGGTTCATCACGTCCATCAGATCGCCGTAATCGACCGTTTTGTCTGCTCGAACGAAGACCCGCTCTTCAGTATTGGAGGCGGTCTTGTCATCGAGCGCCGCCTTCAAGGCCGCACGTTCCACCGGATCATTACCGAACGCCAGCGTAAGATCGCTTTTCACGGTCAGGAAAATCGGCTCGTTCGGCCGCGGCTTCGGCTGGGCATTCGAAGCTGGGAGGGCGACCGCGACGTCGACGGTCGACAGGGGCGCTGCCACCATGAAAATGATGAGCAGCACGAGCATGACATCGATGAACGGTGTGACGTTGATCTCATGAGATTCGACGAGATCGTCATCTCCATCGTGGAGGCCGCCAGCCATTGTCTACTCCGCTGCCGTCATGATCCGCGGGGGCTCGACGCCGCGATCGAGATCGCGTGAGACCAGCCGTTGTACGTGAGCCGACGCGTCCGCGACCAGAAGGCGATAGCCAGCGGTCCAGCGCGCGAACTGATTATAAATCATGACCGCGGGTATTGCGGCCACCAATCCAATAGCCGTTGCCAGAAGGGCTTCTGCGATGCCGGGCGCGACGACCGCAAGGTTCGTGGTCTGCGCTTTGGAAATGCCGATAAAGCTGTTCATGATGCCCCATACGGTACCGAATAGCCCAACAAACGGCGCCGTCGAACCAATGGTGGCGAGGATACCGGTGCCACGTGCGACCGAGCGTGAAACCGAGGCTTCGATCCGTTCAAGGCGCGAGGCGACACGCTCCTTCACCCCCTCCGGATTAGGATTGCTGCCTGAAACGCGCACTTCGGTTGCACTGGCGTCCAGCATGGCCGCCACAACTCCGCGACGACTCCGCAACTCCGAGATGGCATCGTTGAGAGATCGCTCGCCGACAATTCTACCGAGCGCGCGACGCAAGGAAATTCCGGCTGTCAACAGCTCCAGAGCCTTGGTGAAACCAATGACCCAAGTCATGATCGAGGCAATGAACAAGCCGATCATCACGGCCTTCACAACGATGTCAGCCGCCACGAACATGCCCCACGGGGAAAGATCATGAGGCAATTGCACGGCACCGCTACCAGCAGACTGTTGCGCGGCCAAGTTCGTCGACACCCCGCCGTCTGCATCAAGCGCGCGCGCGGTCTCTTGCCCGTCGGCACCTTGGGATTGCGAAGCAGGCTCGCCTAAAGCGTCGTCGCGTTGCAATGAAGGAGGCCCGCTGCCGTCTGGCGTTGGAGCGGTTTGTCCACCTGCTGCGGGCTGAATTGAAAAAGGTGGAAGTGGATCGCCGGCCGGCCGGGTGCTGGCAGGTTGCAGGGGTTCCGTCTCAGATCCCGCAGGCGCAGACTGTGTCGTGGCTGCCGGCGGAGCGCTTTCCTGGGCTCGGGTGATCGAGGGAAGCGCCAGGCACATTGCCAGTACCGCGATAATGCGCACGCCCCACATCGCCTGCACTCTCGATGATATCGGCCGCGCGTCAAAATCGGTGCAAGCCGCGCCCACGCCCCTTCTCATATTTCAACCCGACCTGAAATGCCTGAGCACTGATTGCATCACCATCGCTACAGCTGCGAACGTCGGTGCCAGCCTCCAGCATCTGCAGGCTTGTCAACAGCGCCGCGCCCCCCGCGACAGATCACTCTAGCGGTTCAGTCAGTAATAATAGTTGATTATTTTTGTCAAGTTTACATTCCCACCAACCGATACAAAACGGTGATGCGTGAGGCCAACGGAGGGGCATGATGTGACGTGGTCAGGTCAGAATCGCCAATCGACCGGCCGGCGACCTGATGCAAGTCACCAAGTTATGGTTGCTGGGGATCGCTAACATGGCGATGCCAACTTCTGACTATGTTCGCCCTATCATGCGACAGCCACGTTAAACGACCCACAACGTCTACAAAGTCTACCGAACGATACTGCTCCGCCCACGCGACATCCAAAAGACGGACATCGGCCAAATACGGTTTGACTATTGGATAGCGGACATCGATTGCGCGCCTGCTGTAGTGACATTTGCGCACGACCGAACGCCCGAGGTGAGATCTGTTCTAGCCTCGTCTCGACGCACCAGGGCCCAGCAGCCAGCGTGGCGGGAAGTTGGTTTATGCGCCTACCCTATCACGCTTTCGTTGCTCCAAGGCACGCCGATATTGGTCGCGGAGATATCGATACCCCTTCGGCGACGCCGGTCGCTACCACGCACCACGTGCTGCTGCGTGGCGACAGCGGTCGCGCGAATGTCCAGACATCGATGTTGCGACATGCACTAGGCTTCTTTTCGAGCAATTGACCGGCCGCATTGCGGAACAGACTGAAACTCTCACCGGCAAATCGGACAGAGATTTCTAAATGCGCCGCATCGACCCGGCCATCAACGATCTCGGGGGGATCAATGCGCGCGAACATGGTTTCCACACGCGTTCTGGTGGCTTCGCGGGCACTGATCGCGTGTGAGAATGTCTCATAGACGTCCGGTGAGACGAGTTTGCGGAGCGTCTCGCGGTCACCGGAGTTAAAAGCGGCAACAATAGCCTCGTAGGATGTGAGTGCCTTTGCCAGAAAATCATCGATCGTGATCGACATCTCGCGTTGCAGCGTTTCAGAAATCAGCGCATCGATATCTTGGCCGGTTGTTGTGGGCATTGAGTGCGCTGCAGCCTCGTTCGCTTCGTCGGATTGGTTCTGCTCGTTTTCAGCCTGCGCGCGTCGCAGCAGTTGTTCCATCCAACTGGAGACGATCCAGTAGATCCACATCGCATAGAACAACGAGATGAGTGCGGAACCGTCGGTTTCTTGAGGCATCACGACCTCCACATTTCTGGTGTCCCGGCCCATGTGATGTTTCGAACCGAGCTGTGATCTTGCCTGTTGGGTGCGCGAAGACGGACACCCTCAATCAGCCTTCTGCTGCTCCATCCGCGGCAAAGTCTCGAACGAATGAAATGGTGGCGGTGACGACAGCGTCCACTCCAGCGTCGTTGCCCCGGCACCCCAGGGATTGTCGCCAGCGACACGCTTGCGCCATAGGGCTTCAGCAACTGTGATGAAGAAGATCAGGAAGCCCGCAGTGGAGATATACGCACCGATCGAGGACACGAAATTCCATAGCGCAAAGGCATCGGGGTAGTCCGCGTAGCGCCGCGGCATGCCAGCCAGGCCCAGGAAATGCTGAGGAAAGAACACCATGTTGACGCCGACGAACATCAGCGTGAAGTGCAGCCGCCCGAGCACCTCGCTGTAGAGATAGCCCGACATCTTCGGAAACCAGTAGTAGAAGCCGGCAAAGATGCCGAACACGGCGCCGAGCGACAGCACGTAGTGAAAGTGCGCCACGACGTAGTAGGTGTCCTGCAGCACGGTATCGACGCCCACATTGGCGAGCACCACACCCGTTACGCCTCCGATCGTGAAGAGCACGACGAAGCCGAGCGCCCACAGCATGGGAACGCGGAACTGAATTGACCCGCCCCACATCGTGGCGATCCAGGAGAAAACCTTGATGCCGGTCGGGACAGCGATCACCATGGAGGCAAGTGCGAAATAGCGCGCTGCGTTGAACGACAGGCCGACCGTATACATGTGATGGGCCCAGACAATGAAGCCGATCAAGCCGATAGCAACCATGGCATAGGCCATGCCCAGGTATCCGAAGATCGGCTTGCGGGCGAACGTGGATACGACATGGCTGATGATGCCGAACGCTGGCAGGATCATGATGTAGACTTCGGGATGACCGAAGAACCAGAACAAATGTTGGTACAGGATCGGATCACCGCCGCCGGCAGGCGCAAAAAAGGTCGTCGCGAAATTCCGATCCGTGAGCAGCATCGTGATCGCGCCCGCGAGTACGGGCAGCGCCAACAACAGCATGAAGGCCGTCACCAGCATGCTCCATGCAAAGAGCGGCATCTTGTGCAGGCTCATGCCCGGGGCACGCATATTGAAAATGGTGGTGATGAAATTGATGGCGCCAAGGATCGATGAGGCGCCCGACAGATGGATCGACAGGATCACGAAATCGACAGCTGGTCCGGGTTGTCCCACTGTCGACAATGGCGGATAGAGCGTCCACCCTCCGCCGTGACCGGGGGCTCCGGGAGCCCCTTCGACAAAGCCGGAAATGCAGAAGAGGACAAACGATACGACGAGCAGCCAGAACGAGATGTTGTTCATGCGCGGGAACGCCATGTCTGGCGATCCGATCATGAGCGGTAGCAGCCAGTTGCCGAAGCCGCCGATCAGCGCCGGCATGACCACGAAGAAGATCATCACCAATCCGTGCGCGCTGACGATCATGTTGAAGACCGTCGGGTCGGCGAACAGCTGGAGGCCGGGCCCTTGCAGTTCGATCCGGATCAGGAC
>JAEYYQ010000180.1 GCA_023428365.1 Pseudomonadota bacterium
CCCGGAAAGTACGCTCGGCTTTCCCATCATACCCTTCCTGAAACAGGAATGCCGGAATACCAAGCAGCGCCAGTTCGCCGGCCCGTCCGCACAGGTCGTCGACATCCTCCTCCATGCAATCGCCGACGTAGACAAGCGCATTGATCCGCCGCTTTTCGGCTTCCTGGCGAGCATGAGACAGAACCTTACGGATCTGCGTGTATCCGCCCTGGCAGCTCACCGTCGTCATCAATCGCGCCAGCGCGTCCGGATCGGACACCCATTTCGACGCGCGGCATTCACCCGTCCCGCGAAAGAAGACGAGTTGCACATCAAGCCCGCCGACGGCCTTCACCGCCTTGAACATCTCCGCCTGCAACCCGAGTGCCATATCCCAGGTCGGCTGACGGCTCATCGTCGCGTCCATCGCGAAAATCAGCTTCCCGTGGCCGGCAGTCGTCTGCGGTGCCAAGGACTTCATCCGCTTGACGAATTCGGCGACTTCGCCCTGCGATGCGGTCGCCGGCGAGGACGGTTTGGCGCGCGCCTCGTCAGGCACACCAGCCGCCCGGTCTGCCTGTATCGGGCTGCTGCCTGTTTTCTCGCCTGTTGTCCGGGTGTCCTTGCTCATCTCCTCAGCCTACCGTCCAGGGCAGTCGCTTTAAAAGCCTCAACCGTAAGGTGGGCTCGATCGGCGCGGCCTGCAACGGCGCGACCACCCTGGCATTCGGCGAAATCCGTTGCCAAAGGCTATCGCGTCTGCGAGGCAGGCACAAAGAGAGCGCCCAAGCCTATGCTGAACTTCTTTCTTCTCGCCCTGATGCCGGCCGCGTTCTCGCTCAACGCCGTCGTCGGCCGCGCGTTGACGGGACTATTCCTGCCAGCTCAGTTGACGACGGTCCGCTGGCTGGGGGCCGCCGCCCTCGTCGCGCTGGTGGCGCTCTGGGGATCCAAACGCGAGTGCTGGCGACCAGGGCCCCAGGGTTGGGCGCGCATCCTGATCCTGGGGGCCTTCGGCATGGGCTTTTGCAGCTATGCCGCGTTTGCCGGAGCGCAAGCCAGCAGCGCAACCAACGTCGGTTTGATCTACACGACCACCGCCGCCTTGGTCGTACTGTTCGAGATCGTTACGCGCCAGGCGCGCGCATCCACCCTGGTCATTCTCGGCGTGGCTCTTTCCATCGTCGGCGTCGCGACGATTGTGACGAAGGGCCACCTCAATGAGATCGCCCAAATCTCATTCCACGTTGGCGACCTGTGGGCCGTGGGCGGCCCCATAAGCTGGGCCGGATACACGGTCGCCATGAAGCGCCAGAAGTCGGACTTCACACCGTTGGCCCTGTTCGTCGTCATGGGCGTCGCGGGCGCGCTTGCCGCCACCCCGTTCGCGGTTCTTGAAACGCCGTATCCGGCCCGCCGATCATCAACGCTACGTCGATGACCTGGATCGCCGCCGGCATCATCATATCCAGCGTCGGGTCGTACCTGTCCTATAATTTGGCCCTACGGCGTTGCGGACCGATCCTGACATCCGCCGCTCTGACACTGTCATCCGTTTACACCGCGCTGTTCGCGGTACTGCTCGTCAACGAACAGCTCGGATGGTTTCATGTCGCTGGCGGAGCGCTGGTGATCGGTGGCCTCGGCCTGATCAATCTCCAGCGCTTCCTCGAACGCTAAGCGCTACGGCATACCCTCCAGCGCGTTCTCGATACCGAGCCCCAGCAATTGCACGTTGCCACCAGTTGCGGTGATGTCGGTCGCCCTGACCCGCTCCGTCGCGAAGCGGGGCATATAATTCGGCCCGCCAGCTTTCGGTCCAGTTCCGGATAGCCCTTCGCCGCCGAACGGCTGCACGCCGACCACCGCTCCGATCTGATTGCGGTTCACATACAGATTGCCGACACGGGCGCGCTCCGCCACGAAATCGGCGACCGCTGCGATACGGCTGTGCACGCCAAGCGTCAGGCCGTATCCGGTCGCGTTGATGGCATCCACGACGCGATCGAGATGCCCCTGCTGATAGGTCACAACGTGCAGGATGGGACCGAACACTTCCCGCTCCAGCCGGCTGATACGGTCGATGCCAAATACGGCCGGAGTCACGTACGTGCCGGCGCGACAGCTCTCCGGCATCTTCAGATCGACGAGCACCTTGCCCTCGCTGTACATGCGCGCCTTATGGGCATCGAGCGCATCCTGCGCGGCCTCGTCGATCACCGGGCCGATGTCTGTCGCGTAGTCGAATGGATCGCCGAGATCGAGTTCCTCCACCGCGCCGACGAGCATCTCCGTGATGCGCTTCGAAACATCCTCCTGCACGAACAGCACGCGCGCCGCCGAGCACCGCTGTCCGGCACTATCGAACGCGGAGCGGACGGCGTCGCGCACGACCTGCTCCGGCAGCGCGCTGGAATCCACGATCATCGCGTTCATGCCGCCGGTTTCGGCGATGAATGGCACGATCGCGCTACGGCGATCGGCAAGCGCACGCTGGATGTTCCAGGCCGTTTCATTCGAGCCTGTGAAGGCCACACCCTGAATGCGCGGATCCTTGACCAGCATCGCACCAACGTCACCGCCACCGGGCAGCAGATGAAGCACGCCGGGCGGCACGCCAGCTTCGTGCAAAAGCGCCGTCGTCAGAAATGCCGTAATCGGAGTCTGCTCAGCGGGCTTGGCCAGAACTGGATTACCTGCCGCCAATGCCGCCGCGACCTGCCCGGTAAAAATCGCGATCGGGAAGTTCCACGGGCTGATGCACGCGAACGGCCCGCGCCCGCGCATTTCCAGCGTGTTGCGCTCACCGGTCGGCCCCGGCAACGTCGTCGGCCCCGAGAACAAACGGCGGGCTTCGTTGGCGTAATAGCGCAGGAAATCCACGGCCTCGCGGATATCGCCCTGTGCGTTCTCCAGCGTCTTGCCCGCCTCCCGTACAATGACCGCCATCAACCGCGGGCGATCGCGTTCCAGCAAATCCGCAGCCTTCTCGAGGATCTTGGCGCGTTCCATGCCGCCCAGCCGATCCCAGCTCTCCGAATGAGCCCGCGCGCTTGCAATCGCCTCGTTGACGGTCTCACTGGTCGCCAGTCGCACGGTTCCGATCCGCTTGCGCAGGTCGTGCGGACAGGTCGCGATTACTTCCTCGCCGTCGGTGATCATCGC
>JAEYYQ010000202.1 GCA_023428365.1 Pseudomonadota bacterium
TGAGGTCCAAACCGGGGTCGAAGCCATGCTGCCGCGGCGGGCGAAAATTGTCGTATGCGCTTGCGCTGCAGCCTGCGCTGCCGTGTGGTGGAACGTGATGTACCTACAGCAGGGCACGCGATCCGACTTGGCCTCTCGCATGCAACGGCTCGGCGAGACCCAGCCCCGGCCGTCGAGCTTCGGCGGTGGCGCAGAGGTGCGCCTGGGACAGTTCGAGTCCGTACCCGCCGCCGCTCAACCTGCCCAACAGCCCGTGACCGCTGCCGGTCTTGACCCCGACGTCGTACGCGCGGTGCAGCGCGAGCTGGCTCAGCGCGGCTATTCCCCCGGCCACGGTGATGGGTCCGCGCATTCGATCACACGCGCCGCCGTCATGGCCTACGAGCATGATCACGGCCTGCCGCTGACCGGTGAGCCCTCCGAAGCTCTGCTGAAGTCCATCCTGTTCGGCCTGCCCGCGACCGGCGGCACGCCGTCTGTCCCACCTTCAGCCCCAGCCACCGAAATCATCCGCACGGTGCAGCAGTCTCTCGCCACACTCGGGTACGGCGTACGCAGTGTCGATGGCCTGCTCGGGGAGGAGACCACCCGCGCGATCCGCAGATTCGAGCAGAAGCAGGGTCTGCCGCAGACCGGGCGGATTTCCGGCCCGCTACTCGTTAAGTTGAGCGATGCGGCAAACCGACAACAGCGTAAGCCGCTGACCAATTGATCGCACTTGCGCATCCCGCCTGCGCCTTCTAGCAAGACCCGATGCGTCTCAAGGCTGAAATCTGGATCAAAGCTTATCTTCGCGCCTGCAATGGCCGCGGCGTGCCCGCCGCCGTGGTGCGGCACGGCGATGATGATGCCGGAGCTATTTTTATAAAAATCAATCGGTTAGACGGAACTGCACGGCTATTCGGCCCCGCCCCGGCAGGCTTCGACGAAGGGCAGTTGGAGCGCCAGTGGGTGGCACATCTCGATACCCCCGAAACGCGCGAAGCCGATGTCGATGCCTACCTCGACCGGCAGTTCGAGTTCGATCCAGACCTCTGGCTGATCGAACTGGAGGACAGGCAAGGACGCCATTTCCTGGAGCCCTGGATGGCGTCGGCGCGCAATCGCGACTGATCGCTGTTAACCACTATTTAACCAGAGTCAGATCGTGCTAAGGCACAAGCCCGTTTGCATCGCGTGCCTGCGTCCTCAACTCAGGGGGTGCCGCATCGCCGGCATAAGCATTTCGACTATGGCTACGATCATTCCTTTGAGCGCCAGCAGAACGGAGCGGCCCGCGACGCCGGCCCGCCCGCAGCAAAGCGCTGAAATCGTGATTTTTCCGGGCATCCGGTATGCGCGGATCCCGAATAGTGAACCCGTCGTTCAGGCGGCCGCCAATGGCGAGCGCGATCGGCTGGTCCTGCCCGACTGAGCTTCGGATTGATAAGACCTTACGATGAGGCCGGCTTGGCCATCGGCGCACAGCTTGCCCGTCTCAGCGCAGCCTCCGTTTCGGCGCGGAAGCTTTCACCTTTCAACGGCGCCCGGATCATCATAAGACCGCTCGCAGCCGGAACCCGTACCGTCGTTAGACGCGCTGACCCGACACGCGGATCAGCCGGAAGAATTGCATCGCTGTCGCCCGCAATCAGCATCGCGTTGATCTCCAACGGCCGCTGGTCCTGCCCGGGCATAAAGTAAAAGTTTTCACCTGCAGGCGAATAGAGAGACAGCGTCCAGCCACTCCCCGGCAGTACGGCGCGAACGACGACTGGCGTATTTCTGACGTCGTAGCTGCACAGGCCGAACACCATGTCGGCTTCCTGATAAGGCAGAAGCTGCGACTGCGGTGTCGGCACGCCTGTAACCAACATGCTATTCTGAGGCAGGTGCTCGGCAAGTCGCTGGACAATACCAGCGCCGGCGAAATACGGCGTGGCCAGCGTCACGACGATGTGCACGATGCCGGCGGCAACGAGACCGCACAACACTGTCCGCACCAATCCGATATCCAGCCAGCGCCCGCTCATCGGCAAGCCACCTTTCGAATTTCGGGAAGGACGCTTTCAGCAGCCTCGTCGAAGTTGTCAGAGACTTCCAGCAGCGTGAGCATCAGCGATAGCCGGCCTGCGCCAGCCGTCGGCAGCCAATTACCCGGCCGGGCATCGCGAGACAACGAAACGAGGAAACTGCCATCGCCGCTTCGAGCAATCGTGCTTGAGTTGAAGGAATGGCGCTCCGCAGCATTGGGAATGAGACGTCCCTGATCATCGTAGACCGACAGGCTCCACCAGCCGTCATGCAGCGCATTGCCCTCGATGACATAGTCACAACTGGAATGCAGCCGTTGCCCAGTGTCGTCCGTGCGTGCCTCGAATGTCCGCGCGACGTTGCCGCTGATCGGTAAGCTGCCATGCCGGATCGTGCGCGCCCGGGTGTAAGGATCGGCGCCAACCGTCCCTGCGGCGGACCATGATACCCAGGGTCCGACCTTCGCCGTGGTCAGGCTGGAGCCCATCTCGATCATGTACCAGCTCGTGCCGATCCCGCCGAGAAGGGCGATGCCGGCGAATAATCCGAGATTACCGACGAAAGCCAACAGCCGGGTGGCAACAGCGCGGACAGCGCCGAAACGCGATACTTGATCGGGCGTGTGCGAAAGGGTGGCCACGTTCAGCGCTGCGCCCCTGCGCCAGTTCTCAGGTGATCGGAAACCTCCGCGCGCCGATCCGGCGTCAGCGAAGCCGGAGAGGCCCGCTCGGGCGTCCTATTGCGATCCGGCTGCTCGTCGGTCGTGCCGGTTGCCTTGCGAAGCGATTGCACGATCTTCTTGAGCGCATCACGCGTCTGATCCGGCATCATCGCGGATGACCGGCCACGGCCGCCAGGCTGTGCCGCCAGGACACCCTCGCTGCGCCGCAGTTCCGCGAGACGCTGTTGCTCAGCAACCTGCACAGGATGCACCGGCAGTCCCGGAATCGGGGGGATATTCTTATCTGTATGAGCAACCGCCATGAATGCCTGCCAGACGGGGGAGGCCATCTGGCCACCGGTCGTGCCGTTGGCCATAGGCCGATTGTCGTCGTTGCCGATCCAGACGCTGCCGACGTACTTCCCGGTGAACCCGACGAACCAGATATCCTTCGGTCCCGTACTCGTGCCGGTCTTGCCAACGGAATAGGTGAAGTCGAGCGCTGCCCGCTGGCCGGGTCCTTCCGTGACGACCTTCTGCATCATCTGATTCATCTGTTCCGCGACCCGGCGTTCCACGATCTGCGGCGCGGGCGGTTCATCGCGCTCGCGGCTGTAGACCAGATCGCCATTGGCAGTGAACACTTCGGTGATGGCATACGGCGTCGCGCGCTTGCCGCCATTCGCAAAGGTGGCGAAGCCACCGGTATGCTCCAGCGGCGAGATGCCATAGTCACCGAGCGCCATCGAACACGTGCGCTTGATTCCGGAAATGCCGAGCCGTTCCGTCAGCTCGATCACTTTTTCACGGCCAACCGCAAACGAAAGCTCTGCTGCAACGGTGTTGTAGGACTTGGCCAGGGCCATCCAAAGCGGCATCCGGGCGCCTGTACCGTGGCTTCCGCCGTAGTTCTGTGGAGACCAGTTGCCGCAAGCTCGCGAGGAATCGCGCACGATCGTCTCCGGACGATAGCCATTCTCCAGCGCGGACGCATAAACGTAGACTTTGAACGAAGAACCGGGTTGCCGGCGCGCCTTGGTCGCCCTGTTGAACTGGCTCTCACCGTAATCCACGCCACCGACGAGCACACGGACTGCTCCATCCGTTTCCATCGCGACGAGCGCACCAGAATCGGCGCGCATACTGCGCCCGCGCTGCCGGATCGTAGAAACCAGAGCCTGTTCGCCCGCCCGCTGCAGCGAGAGGTCGATGGTCGTCTTCGCCGTAATGGTGAA
>JAEYYQ010000236.1 GCA_023428365.1 Pseudomonadota bacterium
GCGATGAGGTCGGTGTCATTCGGCGAGGATCTTGTCAATCTCCTGGGCGCTCACGTCGACATGATAGAACTCTCGATAGAATGATGTCGCGATCGATCGCAGATCATCCCTGAAGTGATCCGGATAGAGCACGCGCCCGAGCCAATGCAGGCCGATAAGACGGTTGACCGACGGTGGAAAATCGATCCAGCCGAATGGCAATGCCGGAGCCAGATGAACGCGGCCGGAGCGGATGGCTGAAACGGATGACCAGGCCGGATCAGTGCGAACGGCACGCGCAAACTCGCGATCAATCGTGACAATGACTTCGGGATCCCACGCCAGGACCTGTTCCAACGACACCGTAGCCAGACCACCGCTTCGCTCGCCCGCGACGTTGCGGGCGCCCATGACGGCGAGGGACTCCACGTTGATCGATCCGGCGAGCCCGGTCTCGAGGCCGCGTGAGCCGCGCGCATAGTACACCCTCGGTCGAGCGCTCTCTGGAATTCCCGAGATACGATTGCGAATGGCGCTCAGGGTTTCCGCTGCGTAATCGGCAAGTTGCGCTGCCTTCTCCTCCTTGCCGATCAGCGCGCCGAGCGTCCGATAGGCCTTATCCGTTGTCTCAAGCCGGCCATCGAGCAGGACATACGGAATACCGGTTTGAGACTGCACGCGATCGGCGAGGCTCGTATAGGTGTCGGAAATCGTCCCAACATCGAGAATGAGATCAGGCTCGGCTTGCAGGACGGCTTCCAGATTAGCGGTATTACCGCGCCCGGTGAGCCGCCCCAACTCAGGCCGGCTGGCGATGTCCGGGAGAAGGAAATTCCGCACATCCGGCGCCAGAGAGCGCGGCCACCCCAGCAGCAGTTCCGGAGCCAACGTGTACAGCAGAATTGCCGCTGGCGGCCCGGCCGGGAAAACGCGTTGCACCGAGGTTGGCACCGGAATCGACCTGCCGGCGTGATCCTGTATCGTGGATGACCGCGCCCACACAGAAGCCGGCACCAGCGATATCGCCGTCGCACCGAGAAACGTTCGCCGGTTGATCATGTCGCGCCGACCTCGAAATCACCCGGCTGTGCGGGCGCCAATGGCGTAAAGCCGGCGCGATCGGGTTTCAGATCGAGCAACGGCGTTCCATCGAGGCAGTCCATCCCGCGCACGAACACATTGGCGCCCTCGACCCGCACGAGCGAAACGATATGGGTGGCAATCGGGTTAGGGCGCACGGGCGTACGCAGGGAAAACGTGCCGCGCACCGTGCCATCCGAGCGCGGACTTTGCAGAACGAGATCCCGGCGCGACTCGTGCAGCCAGTAAAGCACTTCCAGTAACTCGTACTGCGCCATGCCATCGAGGGCCGCGACCCAAGGCTCGAAAATCTCGATCCGGCATTCCGGACCGTCCAGCCGCCCTTGCCGCGGGCACTGGAGCCGGTCCGTCCAGGGCGTATGAATACGGCCAATGAAGATCAGGCCAGCGTCGGTGGCGGGAGGCAGCGATACGGCAACCTCCCCCGTCCGGATTTCGTTACGTCTCACCATCTGTTGGCTCAGTCGTCGATCGCGACCATGACGTCGGATGCCTTGATGACGGCATAGGCCTCCTGGCCCGCGGCCAAACCAAGTTCATCGACAGCCTCATTGGTAATCGAGGCTGTAACGACGGCGCCGTTGATGTCGATGCGCACATGCGCGGTGGTCTGCCCCTTGGTGACGTTAACGATGCGTCCCTTGAGGCGGTTACGGGCACTGAGCTTCATGGGCTGTATACTCCCTGCGGATGGTTGATAGCGACATGTCCCAATCAATATAGCGCATCTGGTTGGGCGGTACGATGCTCCTGATGCCGGGAGCCAACCGGCTGCTTCCGGATCCTGACCATTGCTCGAAGGTTAGCGGGTGCTTGCAGAAAGTCTCTCGATCTGGCAGCATCGCTATATTCATATGGATATAGCGATGCCTTGAATGACGAAACTCCCACGCTTCAGCCTCGAGCAGCTTCAGCGCGCAGTCAACGCGCGCGGCCTTGCCACGAGTATCGATCTCGACATAAGGGAGCTACCGCTGAGACAGGCGGTCGGTCAGCCCGTAGCCGTCGCTCCGCGACGGTCGAAAATCTGGGACTTGAACCGCAATTTCCATTGCTCGATCATCGGCACCTGCCTTTCGACAGGCGAACTGCGCCACATCCTCATCAAAGCCGGCCTCGCTACCGATGGGGCAACCGATCAACAACTCCATGGTCAAGGCGTGCTGCTCGCTGCGCAAAGAGACGCGGCGGGCAAACTGTTGAACAAGGCGCTCGACAAACGCCACAAGACAGCGATCAACCAGTTTGCCAAAGCAAAGACGGCAAGTGAGGTCCGCGCCTTGTGGAGCGAGGCGGCGAAGCGTGGCGAGATTCCGGGCGCCTACTGGGCGGCGCTGACGCATCCGGCTGCCGATGAGGACGTCATCAGAGATGTCTTCGGCGAAGTGCATATGATCTCGCATCTCGTCGGGGCGTCGAACCGGGCGGACATCCGTCGGCTCAACGAACTTGAGGCTGAGAACATCGAATTGAAGGAAAAACTCCGCCGGCAACAGGAGCAGTTGCGGGAAGGAATCTCATCACGCGAAACCAAGATCCGCGATCTCAACGCCTTATTGGCGCGCAGAATTGCAGACACTGGATACGAAAGCGACGCCGGAGACCATGAAACGCTGGCGAAGCTGGTTGCCGATCTCGAACGCCGCCTCGCGAATGAGGGACGGCGACGACAGTCACTGGAGAGCCGCCTGCAAAACGCCGCGGCGGAGCTTGATCAGGAACGCCACCAGCGGATTGAGGCGCAACAGCAACGGGGACAACTTTCAGAAGAGCTTACTGCGCTGGAAGCGAGCCTCTTGCAGAACGCGGGTGAAGATGCAGGCATCACGTCGTCCTCCATCCGTCTCGATGGGCTTTCCTTACTTTACGTCGGAGGACGCCCGCACCAGCTCAATCACATGCGCACTCTGGGGGAGCGGCACGGTGCTCAACTCCTTCACCACGATGGTGGGATCGAGGAGCGAAGCGGATTGCTCGAGGGGCTTGTCAGCCGCGCCGACGTGGTGATGTTTCCGATCGATTGCGTCAGCCACCGAGCCGTGGGGATCGTGAAACGCCTCTGCCGTCAGGCCGCCAAGCCCTATCTGCCACTCCGCAGCAGCGGAATTAGCTCGTTCATCGCCGCATTGGATCGCGTCAACGGCTCTGCAATTGAGATAGCTGATAGATAATCCGTAAGCGGCTCGTCAAAAAGCTTCCAAGGCTTGCACGAGCATGTTGGACGGAACGGCTGCGCACGCGATCCCGCAAATCGCCCCTACTAAGGAAGACGTGTGGCGCCTAGGATCAGGCGTGTGGCGCCGATTGAATGCAGCCAGCCACAAGTGACTGGCCTCCATGCGATGTCTTCGCGCTAGCTCACGACTTGACCGGCGGAATGACCGCCCCGGGGCGGACGTTGTAAAAATGTTCGATTTGGGTGCGGTAGTTCTCTACTTCCCTTCTGACACGCTCGTGATCCCAGTTTAACTCCCCGGCAACGGCGGCCGCCGCCTTCTCGGCAGCGTCGTAGCCCATGCCTTCCGTCCAGCCCACCGCAACGCGTCTAAACAGCAGATCAGTCAGGTTCGTGACGTGCTCCCGCTGAGCAGCGAACTTCAAATCGGAAAGCTTGATTGACGTGTTGTCATCGGTAAGCGGAGGGGAGTTCTGATTTTCGGGAAACATCCGCGCCGCGTATGACGGCTCCTGTGCCGTGCGCGAAGGCTTGATCTTGCCACCGACAAGCGAGGTCAGTTCCGGACCAGCGGAGCGATGGGTCATGATCGGCCCCCCGGTCATCGCATAAATACCCGGCATGCCATCTTCCGACAGATCATGGACATCGCGAGACCGCTTTCCCTTTGGGAAATTGGGATCGGCGCCGAGCGGCCGCACACCGGCCCACGTGAAGATGATGTGCTCGCGTTTCGCTCCAAGAGCAGGAAGCATGTGATTGGCTTCAGCGAGCAACCAGTCAATTTCGCTGTCCAACACGCGCTCGTCGTCAGGATCGCCATCATTGAGAGTTTCAGTTGGCCCGAAGAAATGCAATCCACGCCATGGAATACAGTAGAACGGCTCACCCACACGATTGATCGTCGCGATGCCATATTCGGCGCACTCTGGTGGAAGACGGACGACGATATGCGAGCCTTTGGTGCCATTGATACGGCGCCTTGCGCTACCAGCGCTCCCGGCATTGACTTTGTCGATCCAGATGCCAGCCATATTCAGCACGATCCGCGCGCTTACCGAGGCGGTGCCCGCTTCGCCTGCTTCATCGGCCAACGTCAGCGTCCAGCGATCACCGTCACGACGTAAGCTACTGACTTTCGTGTAGTTGCGGATCGTTGCCCCCATCCGCTCGGCATCAAGAATCGTGTCTGCAATGATGCGTTCCGGCCATTCGAAGCGATATTCCCGAAACATCGCAACGCCCATAAGCTGGTCGCGATCCCGAAGCCAGCGCGCCAACGGGACGGTATCGATCTCGGAAGGCCGGATTGGTCGGTAGTCCAGAGGCACGGAGGCCGGACCAAGCCTCTCAAGCAAGCGCATCGCTAAAGAAACCTGCCATGGCTTGTAGGCGCCGCCCTTATAGATCGGAAAACAGAAGTTTAGTTTCTGCGCACGTTCCGGGGCGGTCGTCACGAATTGGGCGCGGCTCTCCATGGCTTGGCGCGCCATGCGCAGTGCAATGGCAAGCTTGCTGGGATGACGCGCGAACTCCCAAACTGAACCGCCGGGCGCCAGATATCGAAGGCCGCAATGCAATAGACGGCTGGATCGACTGGAGGAGCCGGAACCGTAATCGCCCTTGTCGACGGCAAGAACGGAGTAGCCCGCCGCCGCCAGGTGTTGCGCCGCGCTGGAGCCGTTTGCACCTACGCCGACAACGGCAACATCGAAGGTTTGTCCGTTGAGGTCCGACAAGGGCGTCCGAGTCATGTGATTATCCCTTTGCTATGTCGTCAGAATTCGTCTCAATCGAAGTGGCCGCCCAGTGCAAAGCTGAGCTATAGACACTGTGGTTCAAGCCAAGGCCGAGCTGAAACGCATGTTTGTCCGACAGTTGGAAGCCTTCCGCGCCACGATGCTGGCCGGTACCGTGAGTGGTGCCGCGACCCTGCTGGGGGTGTCGCAACCTGCTGTCAGCCGTCTGATCGGCAGGCTGGAAAAGGAGTTGAACCTCACCTTGTTTGATCGTGGTTCGGGTCGCCTCGCCCCGACTGCGGAGGCGCAATTGCTGTTCGACCAGGTTGAACGAACGTTCGTCTCGGTCGAACGTATCCGCGAGATGGCATCGGCGATTGGCAAAGCGCAGGCGGGTCATCTGTATGTGGCGGCGCTGCCGGCGATTGGTCTCGGCTTCCTTCCGGCCGTAATGGAAGAGTTTCATCGCCTCCATCCGCAGGTTACGATAACGGCGGAAGTGAATATGTCCGCTCGCGTCGAGGAGTCCGTTGCGGCGCAGCATGTGGATCTGGGGATAGGCGAATTTCCCTTTCGGCGAACCGGGCTGGAAACAGAAGTCTTCTGCAGGGCGCCGGATTATCTTGCGGTTCCGGCCGGTCATCCGCTCGCAAAGAGATCTCACGTCAAACCGGATGATCTCGAAGCTGAGCCATTTATCGCGCTGACACGCGATCAAGTAGGAAGGCATATGGTCGATCGCGTTTTCGAACGTGCGGGAGTTGTCAGACGGATTGTGGCTGAAACGCAGGTCAATGCCGTGTTGTGTGATATGGTTGCGCGCGGCCTTGGTGTTGGCTTGATTGATCCATTTACGGCGAAGGATTTTGCAGGACGCGGCATCGCGGCCGTTCCATTTCGGCCGCGAATAGAATTCCGTCTCGGCATACTTTATCCGACCCACCGGCCCCTCTCGCGTGTGGCTCGCGCCTTTCTCACTATCATGCGCCGGAAGCGCAACGAATTGCTCGCCAACAGCGCTGCTGCGCGCACCAGCTTGCCACAAGACCGATCGAGATAGGTATTACATAGCGGTATACTACTCGCATCGTTTAGCATTTGACCGTGGCCGCGTGTAAGCGCTCTAATCAGAACTAATCTAGTTAGAACAATGATGCCCTGAAGAGGCACATGAGTACGGCGTCCGTTTGCCGGGTTCCACGACTTGAATTTGACGCTTCGGATATCGCATTTCCGGAGAGAAGCCGGTTTTGCCGAAACTACTCCGATACGCGCTGGAGAGCGCGAATTGACGAGGAAGACAAACCTCGCGATGGGGCTTGCAAGCCGCGAAAGCCTGCCGCCCGATGAAGGTCTTAAAGGGAATTCAACCGACTTGGGGAGACCAACATGACGAAAAAGCGAAACCAGGGTGTTGATCGCCGCACGTTGCTTGCCACCGGTGCGGCTGTGGCCACGGCCAGTATCATGCCACCCTGGATGGCCCGCTCAGCCTACGCCGCCGCTGGAACTTTGCGTGCGGGTATCACAGGCTATAACGTCATCAATACGCTTGACCCCGGCAAGCATTCGCTCATTCCAGAAGCCTATCTCGTCTGGTCGTTGTTCAACGGGTTGGTCAAATTCAATCCGAAAATGGAAGTGGTTCCGGATCTCGCGGAGTCTTTCACAGCGAAGGATGCCACGACGCTGGAATTCAAGCTGCGCAAGGGCGTGAAATTCCACGACGGCAGCGAGATGACTGCCGACGACGTCAAGTTCACCATCGAACGGTTGCAGGACGAGAAGTTCGCTTCACCAAACAGAGGCAAGGTCTCGGAGGTGAAAGAGGTCAGGATCGTCGATCCTCACACCGTGGAATTCGTAACGAAACAGGCGTTCGCGCCGCTTCTGGCGTTTCTGACCAACGCGCGCACCGGCACTCAAATCGTGCCGCGCAAGGTTGTTGAAGCCATTGGTAGCGAGGCATTCGGCAAAGCTCCCGTAGGAACCGGCGCCTATAAGCTTCAATCCTGGAAGGCAAACGAGAGTGTTACGTTTGCGGCTCACGATGGCTATTTTGTTCCGGGGCAGCCCACTCTCGCAACCGTCGAAGTCCCTCTGATCGCAGAGGAATCGAGCGGCGTAACTGCTTTGAAAGGCGGCCAGATCGATCTGACCAGCACGGCCCCCTTCGCGGATATTCCAACACTCGAGCAGGATAAAAGCCTCACGGTTTTGAAGCAGCCGGGAATGAACTGCCGCTTCATCGCTCTGAACCATCGCAAAGCGCCATTCGACGACGTACATTTCCGCCGCGCCGTTTCGATGGCGTTCGATCGCAATGCGATGGTCAAGGTTGTGCTCTTCGGTGAAGGTGTCCCTTCCCACGGTTTGATTCCGCCGTCGCTAACCTGGGCTTATGACCCGAACCCCCGGGCCAACTCCGTTTACAATCCCGAGCGCGCCAAGGCCGAGTTGGCCAAGTCCAAGTATGCGGGCACGAAGATATCAGCACCCGTACTCACCTGGGGATCGGGCTGGTGGAAGCGTCTGGTCGAGATTTGGGCGATGCAGGTCAACCAGACCCTCGGCACAAACTTCACGGTGGAGGTCAACGAGGCCAACACGGTGTACGCGCGCCAACGTTCCGGCGACTATCAGGCCAGCGTCTGGGGATGGCTTGGCCCCATCGATCCGGATGAGTACGTCGGCGAAATCCTGCACACCAAGGGATGGCGGAATTTCTACGGCTACAGCAATCCAAAGATTGATGAGCTGACCGAAAAAGCCCGTGCAGAGCTCGACCTCAAGGCACGCGGCGATCTCTATAAGCAGGCCGAAAACATTGCGATCGAGGACGCAGCAATACTCCCGTGTTTCTGCTCCAATATCCATAACCTGATGACAACCAAGGTGCAGGGCTTCACGCAACTGCCCTACTCGAACTTCGGCGATCAATTCGCCTCCGTGAAGTTCACGTGATGTCGCCGATTTGCGTCGTATCGCAATGAAGATCAGAAGGGGCGCGGAATAAGACTTCCGCCGCCCTTTCCTGTGAAAGGCGGAATTGATTGCCGAGAATAGCGTCGTACATTGCCGGCCGATTAGCCGGCGCACTCGCAACCATCCTGGTTGGCGCGCTTGCAGTCTTCTGCATTATGAAACTGGCACCGGGCGATCCTGCCCTCGCCGTTCTTGGTGATAGCGCGACTCCAGAAGCAGTTGCTGCCTTTCGGGCAAAGCATAATCTCGACGAACCGCTCGTCGGGCAATTTCTGATCTGGCTAACGGGAATGCTGCGTGGTGATTTCGGCCCGTCGCTGACAATCGCCGGCGGCATTCCGATTTCGCAACTCATTGCCTCCCGTCTGCCCGTAACGCTTTTCGTCGGTGTTTATGCGGTTATCATTGCCGTTCTCGTCTCACTGAGCATGGGCACCATCGCCGCCCTTCGCCGCGGACGCGCGGCCGACACCATCGCAACATCGGTGGCCGTTCTCGGCATTTCCATGCCGGATTTCTGGCTCAGCTATGTGCTGATTTTCGTACTGGCCCTCGGTTGGAAAGTGTTTCCTGCCTACGGCTTCATTTCCCCGATGGATTCATTTACCGGCGCGCTTTACACCGGGTTTCTTCCCGCACTCGCGATATCGGCACCGATGGCAGCGGTGTTCGCGCGCATGCTGCGCGCCTCCCTGGTGGAGACGGCAAGTCGGGAATATGTCCTGGCCGCGCGCTCGTTCGGTTTCAGCACGCCATTCGTGTTTCGCCATTTCATCTTCCGAAATGCGCTGATCCCTTACGTTACGGTGATCGGACTGCAGATCCGCTACTTGCTTGGCGGCGTCGTCGTGATCGAACGCATCTTCGGCATCCAAGGTCTTGGATCGCTGGCCGTGGATGCCGCGTTCGCCCGCGATTATCCCACGGTGATGGCGACGACCGTGGTGTTCCTGGCGATCGTCATGCTGGTCAATCTCATCGTGGACCTTATATGCGCGGCACTTGATCCTCGGAGGTCGCCATGAGCGCGTTCGCCCGGGTCAACGCCATGCGCCATGTTCATGCGCTGCTTGGGAATGCGACCGCGCTGATCGGCGCATCGATCACGCTGTTTGTACTCCTCGCGGTTACGATAGGCCCGCTTCTGATGCCTTATGGGCCAAACGAGGCGGATTTCTTCAATATTCTGACACCTCCCTCATGGGCTCATCCCTTTGGCACCGACTCGTTCGGCCGAGATGTGCTGACACGCGTTCTCTATGGCGCGCGCATCTCACTCATTGTCAGCGCAACGGGTGTGGCGCTTGCTGCCGCGATAGGCACGGCGGTCGGAATGACGGCCGCATAC
>JAEYYQ010000243.1 GCA_023428365.1 Pseudomonadota bacterium
CGGCCCCAACGATCTCCGCGTGCCTGCTCGGCAGCGATCTGCTCGACCGTTTCACGATCCAAGCGCACGCCATTGCGCGCCATCTCGGCAAGCGCCGAGGCGCTCTGCTCGGCCTTGCTCAGCAATCCTGGAACATCGGCCAGCAATTTACCGATCGTGCTTGCACCCTCGCCCGCCTCGCGCAACGCACCGGCGACACCGGCATTGGCCTCGACCCATTCTTTCGCGACGGGCTCAGCCGCGGTCCACAAATTGAGATTGGGATCGAGACCGCGCGCCACGCCTTCGACGATCACCATGCTCTTTTGCAGCAGGATCAGCTCCGGGCGCGTTTCCATGTCGAAGACTTCGGTGTAAGCGAACAACTGGCCGAGCAGATCGGCCATTGAGATTTCATCCGCCGTCTTGCCGTGGATCGGTTCACCGATAGCCCGCAACGCCTGCGCGAACACCTCGACGGGATGATGCGGCGGCACGTAGCCGGCCCAGAAATGAACCTCCGCCGCACGCCGGTAGTCGCGTGTGATGATGCCGTGCAGGATCTCGGCGAGGAAGCGGCGCTCCTTCATGCCGAGCCGGCCCATGATGCCGAAATCGACGGCAACCACCTTGCCCATCTCGTCGACGAACAGATTGCCCTGATGCATATCGGCATGAAAGAAGCCGTCGCGCATCGCATGGCGCAGGAAGCTGCGCAGCACAGTCTGTCCGAGTTCGTGACAATCGTGGCCAGCCGACTCCAGCGCAGCACGGTCAGAAATCGGAATGCCGTCGATCCACTCCAGCGTCATCACGCGTCGCGCCGTACGCCGCCAATCGACCTGAGGCACGCGAAAGTTTTCGTCGTGCGCACTGTTCTCGGCCATTTCCGAGATTGCGGCAGCCTCCAGCCTCAGATCCATTTCGAGCTGCGTGGTGCGCGCCATCGTATCCACCACCGCGACCGGACGCAGCCGGCGCGAGGGCTCATGGAACCGCTCGATCGAGCGCGCCACCATATAAAAGCTGTCGAGGTCGCGCTTGAACCGCTTCTCGATCCCCGGACGCAGGATCTTGACGGCCACCTTACGGCGCTGACCGTTCTCGATCACGACAGCCTTATGCACCTGAGCGATCGACGCCGCCGCCACTGGCGGACCGAACTCGACGAAGTGGTCTTCGAGTTTCCCGCCCAGCGCCTCCTCGACGGCGGCGCGTGCTTCCGCCATCGAAAACGGCGGCATCTTATCCTGCAGGTGACGCAGGTCGGTGGCCAATTCCGGCCCGATGACATCCGCGCGCGTGGCGAGGAACTGGCCCATCTTGATATAACTCGGGCCTAGCGAGGCAATCGCGTCCGTCAATCGCGTATCTTCGGACTTACCTGCGCGAAACGGCCACGTGATCGCGCGCACCGGCCAGGTCAGCGCGTAAGCGAGGGTCAACGCCAGGGGTGCCTTGGTCCCGCGGGGTACGAAGCGCACGCCATGCTGCGCCAGCACCAAACCAGCACGGCCAAGGCGAAACAGATTTGCCAGAGCGTTTGCCATGGACGTCAGATGCGCCAGCCGGAATGGATGGCGGCGATGCCACCCGTGAGATTGCGGTAGGTCACGTTTGCAAAACCGACCGCGCGGATCTTCGCGGCGAACGCCTCCTGGTTCGGAAACTTGCGGATGCTCTCGACGAGATAGCGGTAGGACTCCTCCGAGCCACCCGCCACGCGTCCAAGACGCGGGATAATCTGGAAGGAATGAAGATCATACAGCCGGTCGAGCATCGGCACCTGGCATTCGGAAAACTCCAGGCACAGGAAATGGCCGCCACGCTTCAGCACGCGATAGGCTTCGCTCAACGCCTGATCGATGCGCGTCACGTTGCGGATACCGAAGGCAATCGTATAGGCGTCGAACGACCTGTCCGGGAACGGCAGCGCTTCCGCATTACCCTGCACAAGCGAAATCTGCCGGTCGCGATGCTCGGTCTCGACCTTGCGCTGGCCAACGCGCAGCATTTCCTCGCTGATGTCGCACACGACAGCGCGGCAACCCTGCCCGCCAGCGCGCGCATATTTCAGAGCCACATCGGCAGTGCCGCCCGCGACGTCGATCAGGCTGAACGCCTGATCGGAGCGCGGCGGGTTCAGCATCGTGATCAGGTCGTCCTTCCACAGCCGATGCAGGCCGCCGGACATCAGATCGTTCATCAGGTCGTAGCGTTCGGCGACGGTCGAGAAGACCTCGTTGACAAGGCCTTGACGCTCCTCGGGGCGGACATCCCGGAAACCGAACGTCGACGATGTATCGTGCTGATCTTGGTTGCTTATCATGGCGCGCACCATATCTGAGCCGCGGCCGCAGCGCCAATCCGACTGCGCGTACGGTGGAAGGGTGCTTAACATGCACCTTCGGGCTCGCCTTGTCGCTGCAGCACGGCTAAACCATGCCCCGGCAAATTGCCCCGCCACGGAGCACGATCACAGGTGCCAGAGCTTCCCGAAGTCGAAACCGTCCGCCGCGGCCTGGAGCCGGTGATGGCCGGCAAGCGAATCCGCCGGCTGGAGCAGCGCCGCCCAGACCTGCGGTTTCCGTTCCCGGAGCGGTTCGCGGAACGCCTCGAAGGCCAGCGCATCGAGCGGATCAGCCGCCGCGCCAAGTACTTGATGGCTCATTTGTCGAGTGGAGAGGTGCTGGTGATGCACCTCGGGATGAGCGGCCGCTTCACGATCGCCCTGCCGGGACGGGGGCGATCCGCGGTGCTGGGCGACTACATCTACGAGCACGCCGGCAACCCAGTGCACGATCACGTGCGGTTCGAGCTGGAGGGGGGCGCCACCGTCACCTACAACGACCCGCGCCGGTTCGGGTACATGGTGCTGATACCCGAGGATACGCTGGACCAGCACCCGCTGTTTCGCGGTCTCGGCGTGGAGCCGCTCGGCAATGCCTTGAACGCCGACTATCTGGCGTCGCGGGCACGCGGCCGGAAAACCGATCTTAAGGCCTTCCTGATGGACCAGCGCAACGTCGCGGGACTTGGCAACATCTACGTCTGTGAGGCCCTGAACCAATCCGGGATCAGTCCGATGCGCGTGTCCTCATCGCTTGCAACCGCCTCCGGCCGGCCAACGCCACGCACGGAACGGCTCGTCCCTGCCATACGTTCGGTGCTGGAGCGGGCCATTCTCGCCGGTGGCTCGACGCTCCGTGATTATCGCCAGGCCGATGGCTCAACGGGCGCGTTCCAGGAGTCCTTTCTGGTTTATGGTCGCGAAGGGGAACCTTGCCTGACGCCCGGCTGCCGAGGCATTGTCCAGCGCAGCGTCCAAGCCGGACGCTCGACATTCCACTGCCCTAAGTGTCAGCGATAATCTGGAGGAAGATTGTTCATCAATTGTAGGCGGATTGCCACCACACTCTTTTGGTGCCTCATTGCAACGCCGGTGTTTGCGCAAGACCTCGCGAGCAGTTTTGCAAAATTCCCGCTAAAGGATTGGGACAGGTTGAGAATGGATCAACGGGTCCAAATCTCGCGCGAACTTGGCAACGCCAACGGACTGCGCAGTAATACTTACATTAATGCGTGCATGAAGACCCTCGCAGGGGATATCAGATTCGAGAATCGTCCCATGAAAGAAGCTTTCGACGCTTGCATTGAATCAGGAAAGCGCGACGGCGAATAACGCGGGGTTTCAGGAGCATAGGGAAAGCACATGGCTTACCAGAACATCCTCGTCGAGACCCGTGGCAAAGTCGGTCTCATCACACTCAACCGCCCACAGGCGCTGAACGCCCTCAACAGTGCGCTGATCGCAGAACTGAACACCGTGATCGACCAGTGGGAGGCCGACGACGCCATTGCCTGCATGGTCGTGACCGGTTCGGAAAAGGCGTTCGCGGCCGGCGCGGATATCAAGGAGATCCAGTCCAAGACCTACATGGAGGTTTTCCGCGAGGACTTCATCGGCTCGTGGGATCACATCACGCGCTGCCGCAAGCCGGTCATCGCGGCCGTGGCGGGCTTCGCACTCGGCGGCGGCTGTGAACTGGCCATGATGTGCGACTTCATCATCGCGGCCGACACGGCGAAGTTCGGTCAGCCGGAAATCAAGATAGGAATCATGCCGGGGGCTGGCGGCACCCAGCGTCTGGCCCGCTTCGTCGGCAAGGCCAAGGCCATGGATATGTGCCTCACGGGTCGCATGATGGACGCCGCCGAGGCCGAGCACTGCGGGCTTGTCAGCCGCGTCGTTCCCGCCGCCAATCTGCTCGATGAGGCGATCAAGGCAGCCGAAACCATCGCCAGCATGTCGCTGCCTGCGGTCATGATGACCAAGGAGAGCGTGAACCGGTCGTTCGAGACAACGCTCGGCGAAGGCATCCGCTTCGAGCGCCGCGTGTTCCACTCGCTGTTCTCGACTGAGGATCAGAAGGAAGGCATGGCCGCGTTCGCCGAAAAGCGGAAACCGGCGTTTAAGAACCGCTGATCCGCCACGAAATCGCAGAGAGATCATGCCCTGGCCAATCAACGTTGGCTGGGGCTTTCTATGCCCGCATCAGCTTGCGCTGCGTGATCACAGCGATTGCGGATAGTCCGACGATCGCCAATCCACCAAACAGAAAGATCTGATTGGCCGCCCAGTCGGGCCGGAATGTTTCCAGCTTACGGGAGCCGATGAGAAATACGAGGCCGGCGACCGCGGCAACGCCCTGAAGCATCGTCAACTGCAACCCGCGCTGCAGGACCGGTCTCCGCGCCCCGGGTCCAGCCCGGTCCAGCAAGACGCCGAAGACGTAAGCAAAAGCACCGAGCAGAGCCATGCCCGCCCCGTACTGCCAGCCATGCTGCCATCTGAGGCCCGACAGCGTGTAGACAGCAAACATCGCGACCGCGCCCCAGACGAACGCGATCGCCATCAGCCATGCATTGAAGCGTGCGGCCTCAACGGCTGCTTCATCCGTTGTCTGCTCTTCCGACCACAGCGGCTGATTGGCCCGTAGCCCAACCACCAGAACCACCAAAGCGAATAGTCCAGCGGACGCACCCACGAGCATCTGCGCGCCGCGCCCGGCTCCCAGAACGATCACTGCGACGCTCAGGCAAAGCGCCAGGATCAGCCACGGTGCAACTCTTTGAAACGACATATCGACGATCTCCGGCCCGTCGCCAGCTCCCTGACCAGCGTCGTTTGGCCTACGCGTGCTTGTTGTTGCGCAAAGCGTACGCACTGATGATGGCAATGGCCATCGCACCGAAAAAGAACACGTTATTGGCCGCCCAGTCTGTGAAGCGTAGCGTGAAGAAGCGCACCATCTTTCCGTCGATCAGCAGCCCCAGCATGGTGAT
>JAEYYQ010000265.1 GCA_023428365.1 Pseudomonadota bacterium
CCGCCGTACGGACATGGGAAACACAACATACATCGGATCCTGGCTGACAACCGTCGCCAGGATACCTGCGGTCGGCCCCACAACGTGGCCTGGATCTATCGCGACCCGGCCGATGCGGCCGTCGATCGGTGAACGGATTTCCGTGTAGCCAAGATTGATCTGGGACTGCTTCAACTCCGCCTGCGCCGTCCGCAAGGCAGCCGTGGCGGTCCTTTGGGTCGCCAGCGCGTCGTCGTATGTCCGCTGCGTTCCCGTGGCATTTTTCAAAAGCTGCTCGGCGCGCTCAAGCGCGATATTGGAGTTTTCAAGCTGGGCCTGCGCGCGCGCAATTCCGGCTTCCTTGGCTTCGACATCAGCCTCGAATGGCGCTTTTTCCAGTTCGAAAAGAACCTGATCTTTGCGAACTGTGGCTCCTTCCTCGAACATCTGCTTTTCGAGAAAACCCGTAACGCGCGCGATCAAATCAACCTTCTGCATGGCCTCGACGCGGCCGCGCAGCTCGGTCGTTTCTGTAATGGCGCGCGGCTCAACAATCGTAACGCCGACGACCGGCGGTCCACCGCCAGGCATTTGCGCCAGCGCTCCCGAGCCAATTGCCGCCAACGCGGCTGCCCCTAGCACTCCGGCAGTCAGAATTCCGCGCATATAGCCATCTCCGGCATCTTTGGGCTCGGGCCTAGCTCGCTTCTTGGCAGCATTTCATGTCGCTTCAGAGAAATCGAGCCAGCATTTTGCAACGATCAATCGGTGCAAAGCATCAGCGTTCCCATCCCGGATGAGTGGAAGCCCCGACTGCAACAGCTATGCCCCGACAGAAGCGACGCTAGCATTTATTAGGTTCACTGAATATTAAGGTCGCGCGTCCGGCAGCAACCCGACTTTTAAAAAAGAGTGAATATCGGGTTTCCTATAACCACCGAACACCCCAAATCGATCAAACCGCCTGATGCGAGAAGCCGCTCCGAGAAACGACCTCACGCGAAGTCCACAGTTTATTTCAGCCGCTCCAGCCGCAAAATCGAGAGCGCCATAGCCTGCGCCCGCGGGACAAGCGTTTCAACCTCCAGGTATTCCTCCGGTGTATGTGCGCCTCCCCCGACTGGCCCGACCGCACAGATGGTGGGACAGCCCATGGCGGCCGTAAAGCCTGAGTCGGCGCAACCGCCCGAGAATTCCCCCTCGACCTTCAATCCGACATCCTTTGCCGCCGCCTGATAATGGGCGAAGAGGGCTTCCGACGACGCCGTGGGATTGAGGGGGACAAACTCGCCATTGATATGCAGCTTCGCAACCGTACCCGGCACAGTGGCTGCCGCTACGATACGCTCGATTGCCGCCATGGCGATATCGCGTTCAGGCGGATCGACATAGCGCAGATCGATTTCGGCCTCGGCCAGCGGGGCCACCATGTTGATCGCCTCTCCGCCGCGGACCGTTCCGACAATCAGCGTCGTCCCCTTGGCAAGATTGGTCAGCGCATGGATCGCAATAACCATGTGCGCCAGTTCGCCAATAGCACTGATGCCTTTCTCGAAATTGCCGCCGGAATGCGCCGCCTTCCCTTCGATCGTCATGCGCATGAAGACGCCGCCTTTGCGCCCGGTAACAACGTTTCCGTTGGCGCGACCCGGCTCCGAATTCAGAACAATGCGCACCTCGCGGGCAACGCGCTCGATGACGGGGCGACATGCCGGGGAAGCGATTTCCTCGTCGCTGGTAATCAGGCCGATCAACGGCGCAGGATTGCCACCGAACTTCTTGAACGCCGTGAGGACGAAGGCGTTCATCACGAGTCCGCCCTTCATGTCCATCACGCCAGGTCCATAGGCTCGGCCATCCTCGATGCGGAACGGGCGCCGTGCGGCCTCGCCTTTCGAGAACACCGTATCGCGATGCCCCAGAAGCAGAATGGGCTTTTCGTTGCTCAGAGCGTCATCGAGTCGAATGTGGATGGCGTCACCGAACCGTTCCATCGGCTCCCGCTTGGTGAGCAGGCCTTGTTCGGCAAAGAAGCGTTCGAAGCGTGCCCCGACCGCATCGACGCCAGCCTTGTCGTAACTGCCAGAATCGATGTTCACGACGTCGCGCAGCAGTTCGATCATTGCTGGCTTCTGCTCGTCGAGCCACGCCTTGATCTGTGCCTCGGTCCCGGTACCTGTCATCTCGTCCCTCGTGCGCATCATCTTCAACGCGCCCATCCTAGTGAGGGATCGTTCACGGGGAAATGGCTAGCTTCACGCGAGAAGCCAGGGATTGACGACGCATTGACGTCTTACGCCGCCGCATCGAGCCGCATCGCGATGCCAGCGTCGGCCATGTGCCGCTTGGCCTGGCCGATGGTGTAGGTGCCAAAGTGGAAGATCGAGGCGGCGAGCACGGCGCTGGCATGTCCGAGCCGCACGCCATCGACGAGATGATCGAGCGTGCCAACGCCACCCGATGCAATCACCGGCACGCTCACGGCATCCGACACCGCCCGCGTTAGCGCGACGTCGAAGCCGGACTTGGTGCCGTCACGGTCCATCGAGGTCAGAAGGATTTCACCAGCGCCGAGATCCACAACCTCACGGGCGTACTCAATGGCGTTGATCCCGGTCGGCTTGCGGCCACCGTGGGTGAAGATTTCCCAACGATCTTCTTCACCTGTCGCTGACACCTTCTTGGCGTCGATCGCCACAACGATGCACTGCGCGCCAAACTTCTCCGACGCCGCGCGGACAAAACTGCGATCAGTGACAGCCGCCGTATTGATGGACGCCTTGTCCGCCCCGGCTTCGAGCAGCCTGCGAATATCATCGACCGTCCGAATGCCGCCACCAACGGTCAACGGCATGAAACAGCGTTCGGCCGTACGCCGCACGATATCAAGCAGGATGCCGCGATCTTCGTGGCTCGCCGTGATATCGAGAAAGCACAGCTCGTCAGCACCGGCGGCGTCATAAGCGGCGGCGGATTCCACCGGATCTCCGGCGTCGATCAGATCGACGAACTGGACGCCTTTGACGACGCGTCCGTCTTTGACATCGAGACAGGGGATGATGCGGGTTTTCAGCATGGCATCTTCTTGGCCCGCCCGGGTCTTGGATGCAATGAGATCTTGCGGCACAGTTGCCGTTAACGATTCAGACGGCGGGGAGGATACGGCGGATGGCCAAGGATAGCAGCCACGATCTCGAACAGGTTGCAGCCGCCGTCAAACGCAAGAAGCTCGCTGCCGAGGACATCCGTTTGCTACGCGAACGGATCGCGGCGCTCGATGAAGCGGGGACCGAGCACCGCTTCGTGAAAACCGCCCTGCGCAACCTCAAGATCGCGGGAACGCAGCTCAAGGACATCGAAGCCCGGCAACCCGGCGCCGTGCTGGACGAAGCCGCGTTCGAAGCTCTGCCGGAACATATGCGCAAGCGCATCCTGACACGGCTCGACAACATCGCCACGCGGATGCGCGAAGTCTCCGAAGGCGCCAAACCAGCCGACTATAGCGATCCAGCGTTCCGCTGCCTGCGCGACTACCAGACCTGCCGCCGCGATGCCCGCA
>JAEYYQ010000267.1 GCA_023428365.1 Pseudomonadota bacterium
CAATGGCCGCGAGGCGGACGGTCAGCTCACCGATCCCTCGCCCCGTTCGCGCCGAAATGGCCAGCATGTCGTCTGGCAGGACATCCGGCCAGCCGCCATCACGCATATCCATCTTGTTGGAGACCCAGAGCGTCCGGTCCGCCAGATCCTCAAGTTCGGGAGGAAGATGGCTGTCCGGCGCGGTCGCATCCATCAGCCAGACGATGAGATCGGCGGCCCGGCTCCGCGCCAATGTCCGGCGGATGCCTTCTTGCTCAATCGCGCCTGCCGCCTCCCGCAATCCGGCGGTATCGCTGATGACCACCGGCAGGCCGTCGAGATCAAGGCGAACTTCGATCACATCGCGCGTCGTCCCCGCTTCCTCCGAGACGATCGCCGCATCTCGCCGCGCGAGCGCGTTCAGGAGGCTCGATTTGCCAACGTTGGGTGGACCGGCCAGCACGACATGAAAGCCTTCGCGCAAAATCTCGCCGCGATGGTGGTCATCGAGATGGCGGGCTAACGCAGTCAGCAAAGGGCGGACGACTCCAGTCGCCTGGGCAAAGGTCGAGCTTCCGACATCCGCCTCGTCCGAGAAGTCGATTGCCGCCTCGACCAGGGCAAGTGCCTCGATCAGCGAGCCGCGCCAACCGTCATAGAGATCGGCGAGCGCACCATCCGCTTGCCGGAGGGCCTGCCGGCGCTGCGCCTCGGTTTCGGCGTCGATGAGATCGGCTAGGCCCTCGGCCATGGTGAGATCGAGCTTGCCATTGGCGAATGCTCGACGCGCAAACTCCCCGGGTTCGGCCAGGCGACACCCTGGGATTTCTCCAATCGCGGCGAGCACGGCTTGGACGACAGCACGGCCACCATGAACCTGGAGCTCGGCCACGTCCTCGCCGGTAAAACTCTTCGGCGCCGGAAACCAGATCACCAACGCATGATCGAGGAGTTCACCAGTGCGCGGATGCTTGAGATGACGTCCGGAGGCAAATCGCGCGCGGGGACGCGGCGCTGCCATCTCGGTCAGGATCTTGCCGGCAGCCGGACCTGAGACGCGGATCACAGCGACCCCGGCCCGGCCTGGCGCGCTCGACAGCGCAAAAATGGTTGCAACCTCTGTCATGACATCCGAGTCATCATAGTGAGAGCATTCGTGTCTTCTACCGACGGCCGACAGGAACCTTTATGACCCATAATCGACTGGGACAGGAAACCAGCCCCTATCTGCTTCAGCACAAGGACAACCCCGTCCACTGGTGGGCCTGGGGCCCCGAGGCTCTGGCCGAAGCCAAGCGCACCAACAAACCGATCCTGCTGTCCGTCGGCTATGCCGCGTGCCACTGGTGTCACGTGATGGCGCACGAAAGTTTCGAGGACCCCGAAACCGCGGCCGTCATGAACGACCTCTATATCAATATCAAGGTCGACCGCGAGGAGCGACCGGACATCGACGCCATCTACATGGGGGCGCTGCATCGCCTGGGCGAGCAAGGCGGCTGGCCGCTGACCATGTTTCTCGATCAGGATGCCCGGCCGTTTTGGGGCGGGACCTACTTCCCCCCGGAATCCAAATGGGGCAAGCCGTCGTTCCAGACCGTACTGCGCCAGGTCGCCAGCATCTTTCATGACGAGCCCGACAAGGTCAGCCATAACGCGGGTCTGATCATCGAGGCGCTACAACCTGAGAAGAGTGCTGCTCGAGTTCGGATCAGCGATGAGGCCCTGGCTGGCGTCATCGGCCAGATGGTCGGCGCGGTCGACGCGGATAATGGAGGCCTGCGCGGCGCGCCCAAGTTCCCGCAATGGAATTTCTTCTGGCTGCTCTGGCGCGGCGGCATTCGCTACGGCGAGCAATCGGCGATCGACGCTGTCGAGCAGACGCTGGTCCACATCTGCCAGGGCGGCATCTACGATCACCTGGGTGGTGGCTTCGCGCGCTACACGGTCGACGACCGCTGGCTCGTGCCGCACTTCGAGAAGATGCTGTACGACAACGCGCTGCTGATCGACCTGATGACAGAGGTCTATCGCGAGACCGGCAATCCCCTGTTCCGCACGCGTATCGCAGAGACAGTCGCTTGGCTGGAGCGCGAGATGATATCGGATGGCGGCGGGTTCGCGGCTTCGCTCGATGCCGATTCTGAGGGCGAGGAAGGCAAGTTCTATGTGTGGTCGGCGGACGAGATCGCGGATGTGTTGGGTGAGCTCGACGCGCGGGTCTTCGGCGAGGTGTACGACGTTCGCAGCGACGGCAATTGGGAAGACCACACGATCCTCAATCGCCTCGGCGCGCTGGATCTGAAATCGGAGACAGCCGAGACGCGCCTGGGTGAGATGCGCGCCAAGCTTCTCGCCCGCCGCGAACACCGCGTGCGTCCCGGGTGGGATGACAAGGTGCTCACCGATTGGAACGGGCTGATGATCGCGGCACTGGCCCGTGCATCACGTGTGTTCGATCAACCGGCTTGGCTGGATCTGGCCGTGAGAGCGTTCGCTTTCATCCGTGATCGCATGACGATCGATGGCCGTCTGGTTCATTCCTATCGCGCCGGGCAGGCTAAGGCGCCGGCAACGGCAAGCGACTACGCCAACATGATGTGGGGCGCGATCCGTCTCTATGAAGCGACCAACGATCCGCAGTATCTCAAGGCAGCAACCGGCTGGGCTGATATTCTCGACTATCACTATTGGGATGCGGACGCTGGTGGCTATGCGACGTCCGCCGGCGATACCCCGGATGTGATCGTCCGCCTCAAGACCGCGCACGACGATGCGACGCCGAGCGCCAATGCGATCATGGTCACGAACCTGGTGCATCTCTTCTTGCTGACGGGGCGTTCCGAATATCTCGAAAAGGCCGAGGCGCTTCCCCACGCCTTCGCGGCGGACCTGGAGCGCAATCTGATCGGTCACTCGGGGCTGCTGGCCAACATGCTGGATCTGGTTTCGCCGCAGCAGATTGTCGTGGTCCGTGGTGGCCGATCCAAGAGCGCCGGTGCTTTGATCGAGATCGTCAACGGGCTATCTTTGCCGGGCGCGTTCCAGCAAGTCGTGGATGATACAACCTCGGTGCCCGATCAATCGCCGCTCGCCGGGAAGTCAGCGGTCGATGGCAAGACGACAGCGTATGTCTGCATCGGCCCGCAGTGCTCGCCGCCGATTACCGAACCGGAGATGCTGGAAGATACGCTGCGCGCGCAGCGTCAGGCGAAGATGCCGGAAGCGAGCTGACGTTTGGATTTGGGAAAGTGAGGGCAGTCTGCCATATCGTCATTCCCACCTGCGCGGGAATGACGGACGAGAAGCCGACAGGACCCGTCGAGACGCTAACGACGCGCGGCTGAGATCAGATCAGCGAGGCGCGTCTTTTGCTTACCGCCAGCATCGAAGTTCGACGGCGCCAGCCAAGCCTCATAGGCGC
>JAEYYQ010000038.1 GCA_023428365.1 Pseudomonadota bacterium
GGCCGGATGGCATAGGGAACCTTGTCCCACTTGGGGCCGCCGACCGCGCCGAACAGAACCGCGTCCGACGCCTGGGCCTTGCTCATCGCCGCGTCCGTGAGTGGGGTGCCGTGAGCATCGATCGAGACGCCGCCGACTAGATCCGTGGTGACTTCGAACTTCGTTTTGCTCTTTTTGTTGAAAAACGCGAGCACGCGCTCGACCTCGGCCATTACCTCGACGCCGATGCCATCACCGGGCAACAGCAGCAGATTTTGCGTGGACATGTCCTCGTATTCCATTCGTTTTGGGGCAGGGTTGTTCGCAGTGCTATCGTGCGATGAGCCGTCGCGCAAGCGGACGACAACCGCCAAATGGCGGATGGCCGGCTGGCTGCGTTGCGGCAAGTCGCGATGCATGCTCTGCTGCTATCGGATTCACAAGGATTCGGCGGTATCGCGTTCTCGACCTAGATGGGATAAGGCCAGAGGAGAACATGAGCCGACTGGCGCGGGCGATTGAGGCCCGAAAAAATCGGTATGACGTGATCGTGGTCGGCTCCGGTTACGGCGGCGGTGTCGCCGCCTCCCGGCTGTCGCGTGCCGGTAAGAGCGTTGCCGTGCTCGAGCGCGGGCGAGAGTTCCTAACCGGCGAATTTCCCTCAAAGTTTCCGGAACTTCGGGGCGAGATGCAGGTTCGTGGCGGCGCTGTCGATATCGGCCGTGAGACAGCTCTGTATGACGTTCGCGTTGGCAAGGATATGCACGTCCTGGTCGGCTGTGGTTTGGGGGGCGGGTCATTGGTTAACGCGGGCGTCGCGTTGCGGCCTGATCCGCGCGTGTTTGCCGATGGCATTTGGCCTGGACAGTTGGCTCAGGATGGCCTTCTGGATGAGGGATACCGGCGGGCACGGGCGTGGCTTCGGCCGTCACATGATCCGGTAGCATCACAGCATTCGAAATTTGCCGCTCTGGCGAAGGCGGGAAAGGTTCTCGGCGCTGAGCCGGTTGCTTCGCCTATCGTGGTCAGCTTCGAGGATACGGTGAACGCTGCTGGGATTGCCCAGCCCGCATGTACGAAATGCGGCGACTGTTGTGGTGGCTGCAACGTTGGCGCCAAGAACACCGTTGCGCTCACGTATTTACCGGACGCTGTCCGTCATGGTGCGCACGTTTTCACCGAAACGAAGGTGCAGTACCTGACGCGTCGTCCAGATGGCTGCTGGCAGGTTCACATCTCCCGACTTGATGGGAAGCGTGCGGATGAGACGGCCGTGACGATGGCGGCTGATATGGTCATACTGGCTGCTGGAACACTGGGATCGACAGAAATCCTGCTGCGGTCGCGAGCGCGCGGATTGCCAGTGTCCGATCGGATCGGGGAGCGGTTCTCGGCGAACGGCGACATCATCGCATTCGGGTATGGAGCAAACGTCCCGGTGAATGCCATCGGTGTCGGTCATCCCGCTAAATTCACGCATGATGTTCCGGTTGGTGCGTCAGTGTCCGGTCAGATCGAGATCCGCGATCCGGATGATCTGAGCCAAGAACTCAATATTCAGGAAGGTGCCATGCCGTCGGCACTGGCACCGGTCCTGCCCGTGATGTTCATGCCGAATGGTCGTTTGCTTGGCGCAATGCAGAGTTTGATTAGCGGCGTTTATAAGGGACCGTTCGCGCGTATGCAGACGTTCTTCGCGGTATCGCACGATACGGCGGCTGGGCGTCTTGTTCTGGACGGAGATACGCTCTCGCTGTCCTGGCCCGGCGCCAAAGATGAGCCGGTCTATCGCCGGTTGGACGACATGCTGTCGCGTCTCGTGGCGGAGCTTGGTGGAAGTTATGTGAAAAATCCGCTGGCCGGAACAGTCATGGGGCATCAGCCGGCGACTGCGCACCCGCTCGGTGGGTGCGGCATGGGCAGCGATCGCGATACCGGCGTCGTCAATCACAAGGGGCAGGTGTTCGACGGTCGGGCTGATGGCGGCTCAAGCGGCGTTCACGCGGGCCTCTACGTCATGGATGGCTCGGTGATCGCGCGATCGTTGGGTGTCAATCCGCTGTTGACGATCACAGCGTTGTCGGAGCGCTGTATGGTCCATATGGCGCAGGATTATGGGCTGTCGTTTGGGGTGGACGCTATTCCGGTAACGGCGCCGGCAACACCGACCAATCCTGGCGCACTAGTTCCGGCCTGACCTCTCAACCCAGGCCGCCGTGCTTTTCGATCAGGCGAGCAATGTCTTCCACGCCTTCACCGGCACGCAGGTTCGTGAACACGAACGGTTTGTCGCCGCGCTGCTTGCGCGTGTCGCTTTCCATCACGGACAGATCAGCCCCGACGTGCGGCGCAAGATCCGTCTTGTTGATGATCAGGATGTCCGACCGGGTGATGCCAGGCCCGCCTTTGCGCGGGATCTTTTCGCCTTGCGCGACGTCGATCACATAAATCGTCAGATCGGCGAGTTCCGGCGAAAACGTCGCTGCGAGATTGTCACCGCCGGATTCGATCAGGATCAGTTCGAGTTTGGGGAATTTCC
>JAEYYQ010000315.1 GCA_023428365.1 Pseudomonadota bacterium
GAATCGTCCAGCGCCGCGACACGTTCTACGCCGCATCTCAACGGGCCTTCGTGCCTTATAAAACGCCGCTGATCTTCAGCCGCGGCGAGCGGCAGTATCTTTGGGACGAGACCGGCAAGAAGTATATCGATCTTCTCGGCATGAACGTCTGCATTTCAGTCGGCCACGCCCATCCAAAGGTGACGGCGGCCGTCACGGAGCAGCTGCAAAAGCTGCAACACTGCACGACAATGTTCTATCACCCCGTTCCCGCGCATTTCGCCGAGGAGCTGGTGGCCCGCATGCCGAAAGGTCATGACTGGGTCGTGCACTTTACGAGCAGCGGCACCGAAGCCATCGATCTCGCCCTGGTGATGGCGCAGACCTATACCGGCAATATCGACATGCTGGCCCTGCGCAACGCCTACCACGGCGCCACCATTGGTGCGCAGTCGCTCACCGGCATCAGTGGCTTCCGGCATCACATGCCGCTGCTTGGCGGAATTCATCACATCGCCAACCCAGATCCCTATCGCGGCATCTTCGGCGATGACACCGACGCCTATCTCGCTGAAATCGACCGCACCATTCTTTATGCGACCTCCGGGAAACTCGCCGGCTTCATCGTCGAGCCGATTCAGGGATACGGCGGCATCGTCGAATGTCCGCCCGGCTATCTGAAAGCGGCAACAGAGAAGGTGCGTGAGCGCGGCGGTGTTCTGATCATCGACGAGGTCCAATCCGGCTTCGCGCGGACCGGCGACCACTACTGGGGCTTCGAAGCTCACGACGTGGTGCCCGAAATCGTCGTCATGGCCAAAGGTATCGGCAACGGCTTCCCGCTGGGAGCGGTCGTCGCCAAGCGCGAGGTTGCCGAAAGCCTGGCGGGCAAGTTCTTCTTCAACACCTACGGCGCCAATCCGGTTGCCTGCGCTGCTGGTCGCGCTGTCCTCCAGATCATCGACGAGGAACGCCTGCAGGAGAATTCGAAGAAAGTCGGTGCGGCGCTGCACGAGATGCTGACGCGCCTGCATCAGAAGCACGAGATCATCGGCGCCGTGCGCGGACGCGGCTTGATGCTGGCCATCGAGCTGGTGAAAGATCGCAAGAGCAAGACGCCGGCCACCCAAGAAACCGCGGATATTTTCGAGAAAACGCGCGAATACGGGCTAGTTGTCAGCAAGTCCGGCGCAAATCGAAATATCCTGCGCATGGTGCCGCCGATGTGTCTGCAGCTTTCGGACGTCGATACCATTGCCGATGCGTTCGGGCGCTGCTTCGAAAACTATTAGCGCTTGAGAAGCTCATGAACCAGGATGCGACCCGCGATGGCGAGCTGGAAGCACCGCTCCCCGATCGGACCGATGCCACGCTGGTCTTCATCGGCCGTATCCGGACGCCCTTCCTCACGCGAGATGATTGCCCTCGGCAGGGATCAGCGGACGGGCCTGTCTGCCGCATTGAGGTTGATGAGCCTTGGCGTCCCGGTCTCAAAGGACTAGAGCGCTATGAGACCGTTGAGATCATCTATTGGCTCGATAAAGCCCGCCGTGATCTCGTTCAGCAGCGCCCGAAATCCGACGGCCAGACGACGGGATCCTTCGCTTTAAGGTCACCACTCCGCCCAAATCCGATTGCAACGGCCTTGGTCCGGTTGGTCGCCGTCGAGGCAGACGCCATTCTGGTCCGTAGCCTCGACTGCATTGATGGTACGCCGCTGCTCGATATCAAACCGGACCGATGCGCCTATTCACCGGCAGCACCGTTGCGCGGCAAGCCGTCGCCCGCCTAGCTCAACCCGCACGCCTGTGGGAGCAGATAAGGGACGTTACCGGGCGGAAGTGTATTCATCCGAACGCGGCATCCGAACGCCTCCGACAAAAGCTCATCGGTCAGCACTTCGCTCGGAGCGCCGAAGGCCAGTTTCTTACCGGCGTGCAGAAGAAGCACGTCATCGGCGTGACCGGCGGCCAGATTGAGATCGTGCAATACGGCAAGAACGGCCCGGCCGCTCGCCGCCTGCCGCTTCAGCTCATCCAGCACGACAAGCTGATGCGCGATATCGAGGCTGGACGTCGGCTCGTCGACGAACAGCGTGGTTTCCTGTGGCGGCGTTCCCGCCGATTCCAGCTGGCATAGGGCGCGGGCAATATGCACCCGCTGGCGTTCTCCACCCGACAGACTTGTATAGATCCGTCCGGCGAGATGGCCGAGACTCAAACGGTCCAACATCGAAAGCGCGGCTTGCCGCGTCTGGCGGTCGGGTTCCGAAAGTCCCGGCACGGTGATGCCGAGCAGAACGACTTCCATCACTGTAAATGCGAACGCCAGGACCGAATGCTGCACGACGACGGCGCGCCGCCTCGCGAGTTTGTCGGCTGCAATGTGGCTGATATCGCTGCCGTCGAGCGTGATCCGGCCGCTGGTGGCTTTGAGTTCCCCCGTCATCGTTCGCAGCAATGTCGATTTGCCCGCACCATTGGGCCCGACGATCACGTTCAGTCTGCCCGGCGTGAGCGCGAGGTGGATGTCGCGGATCAGTGCTCGCTCCCCGACGGCATAAGTCGCAGCTTCTGCTTGGATCATGAGCCGCCCAATGCGCCACCCCGGCGCACGACAAGATGCAGGAAGACCGGCGCGCCAACGATAGCCAGGATGATTCCGATCGGCAGTTCGGCAGGGGCTACGATCACGCGGGCGATGATATCGGTCGCGATGACGAGCACGGCACCGAGGAGCGCGGAGGCCGGCAGCACGATGCGGTGGTCGGGACCGGCGATCATGCGGACAAAATGTGGAATAACGATCCCGACGAAGCCGATCATGCCTGCCACGGCGACGGCAGCCCCGACAGCCGCCGCAGTCAGAAGGACGATCTTCATCTTGGCACGTTCAAGGTTCACCCCGAGATGGAAAGCTTCCGCCTCACCGAGCAGCAGGCCATTAAGCGCACGAACCAACCCAGGCAGCATGACTGCAATCAAAATCGCGAATGGCAGCACGCCAAGCGCCTTGCTCCAACTCGAGCCCGCCAGCGAACCTAGTGTCCAGAGCGTGATATCGCGCAGCTCGCGATCGTTACTCAGATAGGCGATCAAACCCATCAGTGCGAAAGCGACCGCTCCCACCGCGATGCCTGCCAACAGTAGCGTCGAAACGGCTGTCGTCCCATGACGGCGCGCCACCATCATCAGGATCATCGTTGTCGCCAGCCCCCCGATAAAGGCTGCCGTAGGCAACGCATAGAGACCGAACACGGCAACCCAAGGCGCCGCGATTGTGCCTGAGAAAGCGATTGTCGTGACCGCGCCGAGCGCGGCGCCGGATGACACCCCGATCAACCCGGGATCGGCCAATGGATTTCGAAACAAGCCCTGCATCAAAGCGCCAGCAACAGCCAGCGCTCCACCGACGAACGCGGCAAGTAGTGTCCTGGGCAGGCGGACATCAACGAGCACGAGCCGCGCCATCTCATCAGCCGCCGTCTCGCTACCCCACAATGCGGCGGAGATCGCGCGCGGTACGGACGTCAGCGATAGACCCGTCGGGCCGATCGCAATTGACGCAATAAAAACGACCACAAGCAGACAAGCCGCCACCAGCAGCAGCCGATAGCGGACAAGCGACCGGTCATCCATGGATGCCCCGGCCATTCCCAGTGTCGCCTGGCCAAGTGTCGTCTGCGTGGTCACGCTCGAAGCATCACCCTGGCTGAGCGGCATATATCTTCTGCATCAACTCACGCGCCGCATCGGGCGTGCGCGGACCGAAGCCAAGCAGGTAGACCGCGTTCATCGTGATGATGTGCTTGTTTTTCCCGGCGGGCGTTGCTGCAAATGTCGGAATGCCGGCAACCTTCGACGCGACGTCCTCGCCGCTCGAATGCGTCATCGTCACGACAACGTCCGGCGCCAGTTCGACCAACGCTTCGGGGCTCATCGGCTTGTAACCCTGGATCTCATCGGCAGCATTTTGAGCCCCGGCCAGTTTCAGGACGAGATCCGCGGTGCTGCCGCGGCCACCGACCAGCGCTCGCCCGTTCGTCACACCGAGCACGAAGATGGCACGCATCGGCTTGGTGATTTTCTCCCGCTCGGTTGCCAGAGACGCAAAACCAGCGTCCACCTTGCCCGCCAGATCGGAGGCTTTTGCCTCCTGTCCCACCACACGGCCGACCAGACGAATCTTCTCAGCTACAGTTTCCGCGCGTTCATTGGGTGGCAACGACACGTAAGACACAGGCGACGCTTTCAGCGCCCGAACGACATCCGGCGGCCCGGCATCGGCACCAGCAACGATCAGCGTCGCACCGGTGGAAAGCACGCCTTCGGTTGCAAGCGCACGCATATAACCGACGTTCGGCTTATTACGCACGTCGGCGGGGTACTGGCTTGTCGAGTCGATCGCGACGATCTTGTCGCCCAATCCGAGAGCATAGAGAATTTCAGTTGTATCGCTCCCTATGCTCAGGATGCGCGAGGTATCGGCGGCGGCGGTCAACTTGCCCGATGAATCCACCAGTTCAAGGGCCGTGCCCATACCCGGCTGCCACATGGCCACCGACAGCGCCGTCACGGTGGCCCGAAGAAATGCTGATTTCATCGTCGGCTGCTCTGCTTACTTCGTCAGGATGAGTTTGCCGTTCGACGTAATGCGCAGCTGATAATCCTGGCCATTATGCTCAAGGATAGCGTGCCGGGTTCCGGCAAGAAGATCGCTGACCCTGACGCGAATGTTGCCCGGTTTTGCGCTCGGTTTATCGGTAGCTGGCGATGACACTGGGTGAGCCGGATTGCGCGGATGTTCGATCTTGATCATGTTCATCGCTGGCCTCGTATAGATTGTCACAACCGCCAAATGCGCCCGCGATCCACGGCGCGACGGGTGATGCTGCTCATATAATCATATTTCTTTACTTGTGAAGTCAAGAATGATTAGTCTCATGCACGTCAGGGTATGCAGGGACGGCGCCATAGCTAGACATGGCCGGCATAGCTTGGATATCGAGCGGGGACGAAACCAGTGATAGATTCGTTCTGGTCACGCCTGTCTCGGCCTCCTGCGAGATTCAGAACCAACCCGCGGACCCGGCGCACAAGCCTAAACACAGCCAAGGACGTATTTTATGTACATAGCCATGAACCGCTTCAAGGTCACGAAGGACACGGCGGAGGCTTTTGAGCAGCTCTGGAAGAGCCGTGACAGTTACCTCGATGAGCTGCCGGGCTTTATCGAATTTCATTTGCTGAAGGGGCCGGAGCGAGAGGATCACATCCTGTATTCCTCGCACACCGTCTGGAATACTTTTGAAGATTTCCAGAATTGGACCAAATCCGAGCAGTTCCGCAAAGCGCACGCCAACGCTGGTAACAGCTCGATCCGTCCTCTTTATCTCGGCCATCCGGAATTCGAGGGTTTCCACGTGATCCAGGAGCTGAAATCCGGCACGAAGCAAGCAGCCGAGTAACCCGGATCCGTTATGCCCATATCGACAAATCAAAAGCTGGTCGAACGGCTGGCCGGTGACGCCGATGGCATCCTCGAACGCATCGCTGACGAGTTCAAAGTCAACACGTTCGAGGTTGTGAAAGCTCTCCCCGACGACCATTGCACGGTTGTCGACAAGGAGCACTTCATGGACGTCATGCAGCATCTTCAATCCTGGGGCGACGTGCTCTTCATCGTGCACACGTCCGACATCGTGCTGGAGTGCGTCGGCAAGATCCCGCCGGGCAGCGTCGGTCGCGGATACTACAACATCCACGGCGACAGCCCGATCGGCGGCCACATCAAGTATGAGAACTGCGCTGGCATCGCGTTTGTCGCGCGCCCCTTCATGGGGCGGCAGTCGCGGTCGGTTCAGTTCTTCAACGCGGACGGAGGCGCCATGTTCAAGGTGTTCGTCCGCCGTGATGCAGAGCGTAACCTGCTCCCCGAACAGGTCGAACGCTTCGACGCTCTGCGTCAGCGCCTCAAGGCGTAGCTACCGGATCGTGGGCGTGATCTCTCTCCCCCGAGGGTCACGCCCCTGCCGGCAGCGTGTGATAGTTGCCCTTCAGATAAATCAGCGATTGGGCGCAGCCTGTCGAGCGACCGGACACGACGCGGGCGATAAAGATCGTGTGCGTCGCCACTTCCTTGTGCTCGACCAGTTCGCAATCGAACGCCGCCAACGCACCATCCAGCACGGGCGCACCGGTGCTCAAAGAACCCCAATCG
>JAEYYQ010000446.1 GCA_023428365.1 Pseudomonadota bacterium
TCCCACAGCGAGCGCACCATCTCCCAGCTTTGCCCGTGATCGGACGAGCGGAACAGTCCACCCGGCAGTGTACCGCACCAGATGACGCCCGGCTCATCGTCGCCGCCAGGATGCAGCGCCCAAATGCGGGCCGTGCTCCAAGCCAGCGGCCGGCCCCACATATCGTTCTCTTCCAGCCCCTCGGGCTTCGGCGGATAAGCGGGTGCCGCGATTTCCTCCCAGCAGCTCTTCCCGTTCAGCCGATGAACCTTGACGCCGAAATGCCCATGATCCAGCGCTGCGTAATGCGTCCCGCTTCGCGGATCACTCATTGTGAGCGTGACATTGTCACCCAGGAAATCGCCCTTCTCGATCTCCCACGTCCGCCCGTTGCGCTTGACCCAGAATAGACCTTTGCGCGTCGAAACCAGCAGCGTATCGTCCATTATCAGCCTCCTGAAAGAGCCTGGAATACGTAGATTGCGCCCCGTTCCTCGACCGGATCGGACAAATGCACACGGTCGCGGATCACGTCACCGTTCACGAAAATGATCATGTGCTTGCGCAGCGCGCCCTGATCGTCGAGCACATACCCACGCGCTGCCGGATTATCGGCAAAGACCCGATCGAGGACTTCTCTCACCGTCGTCCCGGGAGCATCGGTCTCCGGACAGGACACGTGGCGCTGGATATTCGGCGTAAAGGCGACCTTCACCATTTGTCGTCCTCCGGTGGCAGGCAGGCTTCCGGAACATGATGCGTATCATCCATCTCTCAGCAAGCGCCTTCAGGCTCGTCAAGCCACGCTCGAATTCGCCGCCAACCATTTTGTCCATGTTGAAGAACAGACACATGACCTTGCCGATCAGCGGCGAGCGCGCATCCATCGCCCAGGTGACGTCGGTCGTGTCGCCACGCGGTTGCAACGTGAACTGCACACGATTTTCGACATCCATCGGCCGAACCATATGCAGCTTCATGAGTACCTCCGAAGACGGCGTAGACCCTGTGATTTCGATGGTCCCCTCGCCGACTTCGGTATTGCCGTTCCAAGCGTGCAGAGCGCCGACGCCGCTCTCGGGTCCGCTATAGGTTGCCTTCGCGTTCGGATCCTTCAGCGCGAACGGATTCCATGTGTTGAGCGTGCGCAGATTATTGATCAGCGGAAATATCTTCTCCGGCGGCGCAGCGATGCTCGCAGTCCGTTGAATGCGCGTTTCATCGGGGAGTGTCGACGCGTAGGCCACCAGACCAATTGCGGCGAGCGCAACAACGGCAGCCGCTATTCCGATCAGTTTCAGCATACGATCCTCCTTCTGCCGCCGTCGCCGACGGCAGTCCTAGAGATCCAATGAGACAAGTTTTTGCTGGGCGACCGAATCAGCCTTTGCGGCGGTAGTTCGTCTGCATGAACTGATTCCACTTTCCGTCGCTGCCTAGGACGCGCGCACGGAGAATTCGATGATCCTTGTCGACGATTTCGATGATGTCTTCGTATCGCTGTATCGAACCATCGCCGCTCATGCTTGGCCCATCCGCAGCCAACGTCAGGATGCGTTTGTCGGCATCCATGCTGCACTCATACACCCACAGTTTGGGCATCATCGATCCGACCCAGGTTCCCTGATAGCACTCCTTATCCACATCATAGCCGAGGGTCATCATGGTCTTACCCTCGCCGCCGCCCGGCATTTCGCCCTTACCTTCGGCCACGATCCAGAAGTCTCCGAGAGGGCGGACAGTTTCAGTTCCCGTTGATTTCATCGGTGGCTGATCCGGCCCTCCGTAGCATTCCCCCTCATAGGTCCAGTCACCCAGGAGCTGCTGCAGCCAAGCGTGCTCTTTCGTCGGTTCACCAAACATGTTGTCCTCCTGAGTGTCGTAAGGCTGGGTTTCTAATTCGGTGATCTATCCCAAGAACGAACGGCCCACCGCCAGTCCGACACCATCATGAAGTTTTTTTCAGGACGATGCGCTTTCCGGCTACGGGACGCTCACTTGCAGTGATCAACCGATCGATTTGCATACGAATGTGGGCGGCTTCCGCTGCCGTATTTGCCCGCGCGATCGCCTGATCGAAAGCGACACGAGCCTCTTCCATGCGGCCCAGTTCCATCAGGAACGCGCCTTTGACACCAAAATAATAGAAATAGCCGGAGAGCTGATCCGTCAGCGGCTCGATCATCGCGAGTGCCGCCTCCGGGCCCCGGACCTTCGACACGGCGACCGCGCGATTGAGTGTTACAACCGGCGATGGCTGGATTTGCTCCAACGTCCCATAAAGCAGATCGATTCCGGCCCAGTTGGTATCCTCAAACCGTGCAGCACGATCATGCAGCGCTGCGATGGCGGCTTGAACCTGATAGAAGCCGGGCCGCTGATGACGCGCGGCCTTGTCGAGCAGGACCAGCCCCTCCGCGATCATCGCGCGATCCCAGATCTTCCGGTCCTGATCTTCCAGAAGGACGATGGCCCCGCTTTCGTCGAGCCGGGCAGCCGTACGCGCATGCTGCAGCAGAAGAAGCGCCGTGAGCCCCATGATCTCAGGTTCGGCCGGAAACAGCTTCAGCAATAGCCGCGCCAGACGGATCGCTTCGTCACAAAGTGGAACGCGGACGTGCGCCTCGCCTCCGCTGGCTGAATATCCCTCGTTGAACACGAGGTAGATCATTGCTGCCACCGCACCGAGACGCTCCGACCGTTCCGGTGCACCGGGCGTCTCAAACGGAATATTGGTCTCGGCCACCTTGCGCTTGGCGCGCGTGATCCGCTGCTCCATTGCTGCTTCGCTGACCAGGAAGGCGCGGGCGATCTCACGAACCGATAACCCCGACACGATCCGCAAGGCGAGCGCAATCTGCTGCGTCGTCGGCAGATCGGGGCGGCAGCAGATGAACAGCAGGCGCAGAATGTCGTCGCGGTAGTGAGACTCGTCGAGACGGTCCACCAGCCCGGCTTCCGCGTCATCCGTATCCGACAGCACCTCTTCGTCGGGCAGGGCCTCCTGCTTGCGCTGACGGCGTTTCGTATCGATGGCGATGTTTCGGCCAACCATGATCAGCCACGCGGCCGGAT
>JAEYYQ010000469.1 GCA_023428365.1 Pseudomonadota bacterium
GCCGACGCACCGATGCGTTCGGTCAGCTTGGATAAGAACTGGTCAACGTAACGAATTAGTTAATCTTATCTGAGCAATACAAGCACTTGTTGATATGTTGCTGGATCGCCGCAGACTAACCTTAATGGTAAAGCATTTATGTTGTAGTCACGACGCTGGAAAGTTGCGTCGCCATATCGGCGCGAGCCGATCCAGCCCATGAGCCGCGTTGCCGATGGCCTGCAGACGTGGAGCATTCGCAGCGAACCATTCGGGGCCAGGCCGCCAGCGCGTCATCGCACCGATGTAGATGTCGAGCGCGGAGAACCGGTCGCCGAGAAACCACGGGCCATCCCCCGCCTCTCCCTCAACGATGCCCCACATCTTCTCGGCATAAGCATCGACATTGGCCCGAAATGCCTTCTGCGCGTCCTCACCTGGAACGAACCGGCTCGGATCGTCGGCGTAGGCAAACGTCGGATAGACATTGGCGATGATGAAGATCAGCCAACGCAGGAAGCGATCGCGACCCTGCGCACCAGCAGCGGGCACGAGTACCTCACTCGCCGTAACATCGGCCAGATGGAAGGTGATCGCCGCGCTCTCGGTCATCACCAGACCATCGGGGCACACCAGCGTTGGAAGCTGCGCGACGGGATTGTACCGCGCAAGGCGCTCCCGCTCCTCCTGCGACTTGAACAGGTCGCCCACATCTTCGGTCTCGTAGGGCAGTCCATACCAAGCAAGCTGCGCCTCCACCATTACGGAGCCCCAGCCCGGACGCGAAAACAGTTTGTACATAGCAATCCTCTCCGAGTCTGAGGCGAGATCTTCCGACGTAGGCCATAGACCTGCCGCTTTGCCGTCGTTTTTCATCGAACCATGTGCAGGCGCCGCTTACCATAGAAGGTTGGGCGGTCGGGAAAATGGGGAGACATCATGGATTTCATAAGGACGCTTGGGCTCGCGCTATGCGCGGCTGCGGGCTTGGCTGTTTCGGCCGGAGCCGCGTCAGCGCAGGGCAAGCTCCAGGTCGGCACGCTCACATGCAAGGGCGGCGGCGGTGTCGGCCTCGTGGTCGCCTCGCAGAAAACGTTCCACTGCCGCTACACCGCAGACGGCAGCGGTCACGCTGCGAATTTCACAGCAACGATGACACGGATCGGCGTCGACATCGGCGTGACCGGTGACACGACCATCGTCTGGGGCGTGCTGGCCTCGGGCAATACACTCTCGCCAAGCGCGATCGCTGGTGACTACGCCGGAGCCTCGGCAGAAGCGTCCGTTGCTGTCGGAGGCGGTGCCAATGTCCTGGTTGGCGGCTCGAACAAGGGCATTTCACTGCAACCGCTGAGCATTCAGGGACAGGAAGGCGTCAACCTCGCGGTTGGCGTTGCGAGCCTTAATTTGCACCTGGAACGGTAATCTGCCATTTCGTGATCCTGGGCCTCCCGCCCGGGATTGCAAACTAGGGCGCTGCAACCCGCTCGGAAACGCTCCGTTGTCATCCCGGAATTTCGCGTGAGCGAAATATCCGGGACCCAGGCGGGATTTCCATAGTCCCTGGGTCCCGGCTCTTCGCTTCGCTCCGGCCGGGATGACAATGGGTTGGTTCTAACTCGCAAAGACTTCAGGCAGTCAACGGCACGGCGAGACTGCCAACATTCGCCGGACGCCCGAGGGTCGCGGCGATAATCTCGAGACTGCCTTCCATCGTCTGTCCCCACGTCAGCGCGCAGCTGCGACGCGATGCCGGGAACGCCTTTTGCGACAGGCTCGCGGGAAGATGCACGAAACCGCTACGCATCGGCCAATCGACGCCTCGCCCCTGGTCAAGCGCCGCGTACAGAACGGCGTTGCAGAGATAGCCGCCAGCGTCGCGGGATAAGACAGCGGGCAACCCATTCCGCCGGAGCCTTTCGAGCACCGGAATAACCGGGATACTCGTCGGGAGAAACTCCGGCCCGTCAGCCGCAAGGTGACACGCCGTCGGATAACACCCTGCTGCATCAGGCAAAGCCCTCGCGAGATTCTGCCCGCGCAACTCCAACGTAAATCCCGTAGCCTTGCTTGAAACGCCGAAGTGAAGCGTCACCGCTGGACGCAGCTCGGCAATCAACTCCGCGACGCGTTGTGGAGCGATGTGCCACTCGGTCGGCAGTACGGCGGGCTCAAAGTGATAACCGGGCCAGCGCTTCCCGGCCGCCCGTGCGAGCAAAGGCACAAGCTCAGTCGTAGCGTTGTCGGCAACGCCAGGAAAAGAACCGAAGCCGGTCAGCAAAAAGGTCGGGCGACGCGCATGCATGATTGGCAAGATAGGCTCAACCGCACCGGTACAAAAGGATAGAAGCGTCGCGTGGAGTTAGCTGCTGCTTTTCATGAGCTGCAGAATCGTATCGACCGCGCGGGTCGGGACTAAGCGACCCTCACGCACCTCCTGCTCGATGCGTTCGATTTTCTGGCTCGTCTCCGGGTCCGCACGCAAGGCAGCAAGCAAGCGATCGTGCAGCATGTCCCGCATCCAGGAAACGGCCTGTTCCTGACGCCGCGCCGCGAATTCGCCGCTTGAGGTCAGCCGATCGCGATGCTCGCGGATCTTTCCCCAGACCACATCGAGGCCGATGTTGTCCTGCCCTGAGGCGACCAGCACGGGGGGAATCCAATTCGCCGAGCGCGGCGAGAGGATGTTCATGGCACTTTGGTAATCTGCAGCCGTGCGCCGGGCGCGTGGCTGATTATCGCCATCCGCCTTGTTGATGACGATCATGTCGGCGATTTCGATGATGCCCTTCTTGATGCCCTGCAAATCGTCGCCGCCACCAGCCAGCATCAGCACCAGGAAGAAATCGACCATATCGGCGACGGCCGTTTCCGACTGCCCGACGCCGACCGTTTCCACGATCACCACGTCGAAACCCGCCGCCTCCACCAGGATCATGGACTCGCGCGTGCGCCGCGCCACACCACCCAGCGTGCCGGATGTCGGGGACGGACGAATGAAGGCGTCGTGGCTGCCAGACAACCTCGACATCCGCGTTTTATCGCCGAGGATCGAACCACCCGAACGCCGCGATGTGGGATCGATGGTGAGAACCGCCACCTTATGGCCCTGCGCGATCAGATTGAGGCCAAGCTGATCGATCAGCGTCGACTTGCCGACGCCGGGAACGCCCGTCACTCCAAGACGCCACGCCTTGCCGGCGTCCGGCAGAAGCTCCTGCAAAAGATCCTGTGCAACCGCCTCATCGTCCGGCCGCGAGCTTTCCACAAGCGTGATCGCACGCGCCAGCATCGCGCGATCCCCCGCACGGATGCCGGCGGCGAGTTCCGCCGCGCTGAACGCCATACGGCGAGGTGTCATGCCATCCACTCCGATTCTACTGGGGACAACTTGGCAAGGAACAGGCGTTGAGCCAAGGTCCCAACAGGCGTGAATAAAGCGATGTGCCGCCAACACACTGTCACAAGCCATTGTGAAGTTGTCTCAGCGCTCGGTTGCAGCGGCTGGCTTCGGCTCCTACAGTGCGCCGCCTCGGTCAGTCTTGAGGGGGACATCGGACCATGGAGCAACCACTGCTCGCCAATACGGCCGTCATCGCTGGCGTCGGCTTCCTGCTGTTCCTTTTCCTCTGGTATGTGACGTCCGATTTCCCGCGCGGCGCGAAGGTCGTCGCCCGGATGATTCTGCTCTGCGTCGCGGCTCTACCGCTGGTCATGGGATTGCTCACGACCTTGCACATGCCGCGACATGCGGAGCGTTCAGCCAGTGCGCCTCGGAGCGGTGACGACGTCGGCGGTATGGCAGGAGCCCCGCGAGAGGAATCGCCCCCAGTCGCGGCGTCTCCTCCTCCACCGCCACCAGCGGCCGCACCCAGGCCATCGATGAGGGCACCGGCTCCTCCGTCTGCACCCGGCACGGCGCCGGAACCGCGGGCGGCGGCTCCTTCGCCCGAAGACAAATCGATGGCAGAGGCTCCAGATCCGGCCATCGCGCCGCCGCCATCGGAATGGGACATCGTTCCGGTCTTCTATGGCACCGACCGCAACAAGAGCGCTGAACTGCCGAAAATCGATTACGGCTCCGACCGCGCCCGCAAACTTCAGCTGGGACATGCACTGGTGACAGTGCCGAAGTCGCATCAGGTGCCACAGGTTGAACGGCCATGGGTCTACACCATACCCTTCACCAGCATCGTGGTCTGGCAGGAAGCCGAAGATCCCAAGAAGCATTTCACCATGAAGGAAATCCGCGAGCTTTCGCGCGAGGAATTTCTGGAATTGGTCCGCAAGCGGTTGGCTGAGTCCAATCAGTTCAAGGACCATGCACTGGTGTTCGTGCACGGCTTCAACACCAGCTTCGATTACGCCATCTATCGGACCGCGCAGATCGCCTACGATCTGAAGTTCGACGGCGCGCCATTCCTCTACAGTTGGCCGTCGAAAGGCCAGTTCGGCGTTCAGGATTACAGCTACGATCGGGAAAGCTCGACCGCAGCAGAGCCTTATCTCAAGCAATTCCTTGAGATGGTCGCCCGCGAATCCGGGGCGAAATCGATCAGCATCATCGCGCACAGCATGGGCAATCAGCTTCTGCTGCCGGTGCTGCGCGAGCTACGCCGGTCGACGCCGTCTGACATCAAGATTTCGCAGGTTATTCTCGCAGCTCCCGATGTGGACCGCGATAACTTCGAGCTGATGGCGCGGGAAATTCAGGACATCAGCCAGGGCGTTACGATGTTTGTCGCCTCGAATGACCGGGCACTGATCGCGTCGCGACGGTTCTGGGGCGGCGTGCCTCGCGCTGGCGACGTTCCCACCACCGGCCCGATCGTGCTGCCCGGTATCGACACCATCGACGTCACCGGCATCAACACGGACATCTGGTCGCTGAACCACTCGGGCTATGCCGAAACAACGACGCTGCTGGATGACATCCAGCAGTTGATCCGCACCGGAACGCGGCCACCGAAATCGCGTGTGCCGACGCTGGAGGAGGTTATGACAGCCAACGGCGGCATGTTCTGGCGCTATCCGGCAGGGCGTTAAGGCGATAAGGCGTCGGTTCGCGACCGACGCCACCATTTCACGGCCCGTTATCAGCCCGCGTAAGATCCGATTTTTCCGGGGTTCATGATGCCCAGTGGATCGATCGCGCGTTTAATCTGCTGCATGACATCAACGCCGGGACCGAGCTCAGATCTCAAGTATTTGAGCTTGCCCTGGCCAATGCCGTGCTCACCGGTACAGGTGCCATCCATGGCAATGGCGCGCTTGGTCAGGCGTTCGATGAAGCCCTTGACCTTGGCGACCTGGTCCGCATCCTTCAGGTCCACCATCGGCTGGGTATGGAAGTTGCCATCACCAACATGACCGACGATAGGCGCAATAAGGCCCGTCGCCTTGATGTCGGCTTGCTTCTCCAGCACGCATTCGGCCAGCCGTGAGATGGGCACGCACACGT
>JAEYYQ010000494.1 GCA_023428365.1 Pseudomonadota bacterium
AAGGTCGTTTCGGGCAGCTTGTCGCCCACCTTGATCGTCATCGAAATCCTCCGCAACGCCATCGTTAGGAAGCGCCCAGTGTCGGGCGCGGAACCAGGAACCTATATGGTCTTTATGATCCATCCAAGTACACGGCGTATCTGACCGGCTATCTACTTGGTGACCCAGGTCGCCTCGGATTGCCCAACGCTCGACACCATCGTGACGGTCAAGGTCTTGCCCTTCAGATCGGGAACCTCCGGATACTCCGACAGGTCAACTTCGAAGCTTGCAGTATCCGGCCCCTGACCGACTTTCTTCGGCACCGGCAGATAGATCGCATCGGGAGCTTCGACAAACAGATCCCCCGAGGCTCCCGATCCTGGAAATGTTGCATCGATCACCAAACGCGGCTTGCCGCCGTCGGTCCGCAGCGCAACCTTGTCGAGCTTGGGGTCCTTGCTCAGACGATCGGCCTGCTCCCGGGGCACGACGGACAAAGCCTGATCGATTGCCGACGATGGAGCGGCCGTTGCGGGCGGGATCGCCAGCGAGAAACTGGCCTCGGCCGGCACGCAGATTTCGCGGCACACGCCGAACTCCATGCCCAGCTTCAGCTCGACCGGCTTGCTTTTGTCCTGGGGGCGAACCTCGATCGGAAACAGCACCGAGCCGGAATAGATGATGGCGTCACCCAGCGCATCCTTGTAGCGCTTGGGAGCGGGAAAGAGGGCGTCGGCACTGGCCAGATTGGACGAACCCGCCCAGTCAAAACGTGGTGGCATCCCGCCTGCATCGCCCGGCGAGCGCCAGTAGGTCTTCCACCCTGGCGCCAGTTTGATTTCGATGGCCGCAAAATTTCGTTGAGGAGCCCCAAGATCGCGCGCCGCAGAACCTGCAATCAGCCGAACTTCGTAACTATGCCCCTTGGTCCACGATGTCGCCAGATCGCCCGCCAGCGCAGGCTGAGCACCGGAGAACAGCATCGCCGCGGCACTCGTCATGCCAGCGAAAAGCCAGTCATGCCATACTGTCAATCGCGCCTCCTCTTGCTCAGTCGGCTCTACAGCCTATGTATTCAGGGCGATGGTACGGACAATTCACTTTCCGCTGATCAGGCGGGCATTATTGCTCAATTGCTAAAATCTACGCTTCACAGGCCAAGGACGCTGGGTCTAGATTCAAGAGATGAAACCGAAGCGGCGCACAAGAAAGTCTACAGGCACCTTCTTTGACGGGCAGTTGCTGATTGCGATGCCTGCCATGGCCGATAAGCGGTTCGCGCGATCGGTAATCTATATGTGCGCCCATTCGGCAGAAGGCGCCATGGGGTTGATCATCAACCAGCGGGCGCCGCACATCAATTTCCCCGATCTGCTGGAACGCCTGCAACTCGTCGAAGACGATGCCGACGCGATCATGGCGCCGCACCTGCAAGAGATGGCAATTCATCTCGGCGGGCCTGTCGAGCCGGAACGCGGCTTCGTGTTGCATAGCTCAGATTACTTCACGCCCTCGTCGACACTTTCGATCGACAACGACGTTTGCCTCACCGCGACCATCGACATTCTGAAAGCGCTCGCGACCGGTGAAGGCCCGAACAAGGCGATCCTCGCGCTCGGCTATGCGGGCTGGGCTCCAGGGCAGTTGGAGAGCGAGATCCAGGCTAACGGCTGGCTGAATTGCCCTGCCGATACGGAGCTGGTCTTCGATTTCAATGTGGAGGACAAGTACGAGCGGGCAATGTCCAAACTTGGCGTGGACCCAACCCATCTGGTGAACGCGGCCGGCCACGCCTGATTTCGCGGGGAGTTCGAATCCTACCCGCGAAGCCAAGCAATTAATGAGAATACAATAGGTAATTTCCGCGCATCTAGCACGTAGCTACATCCTGAGCATAATGCTGTCCTTCAGAGCACTCATCTACACACGTTAATTTCCCAACCACGCGCTCGACGTCGACCCGATAATAGGCTTTAGCGACACAGCCTCCAATTTCGCGTCTATCAGTTCCCACAACCGCGACCGGAGTGGGCTTTGCGGCATATTCCTGCGCCCTGACTTGTGCCCGAGTAGGACCGAAGTGAGCATCCAAGCCTCGCGCTCAGTCGATTGGGCTTCTCTCAAGACGCCCTGGACACCGACGTCATCAAACTTGGTTAGCAATATTTCGAATTCTTCTACACTACACACAACGACGTTGTTGACCTTATCTGCGAGGTGCCCGCTTCCAGCAGCTTCAAGCTTGGTTCTTGCGGCGGCCAGAACTTCCGGCTTCATAGCGGCGTCCATCACTATGTCATCAAGCACGACGACAAGGCTCTGGATGTCAGGACTGGCGGCAAGCGAGAGCTCCGCAATACCGGAGCGCATCTGTTCAGCAAACTCACAGGATTGCTTTATCCCCTTTGCAATCTCGTCGACTACTCGCACCCGATCCTTACTGTCCTCAATCGTCGTCTGTACCGCCAAAGGCACCTTTGTCGCTTTGCATTCAACTGCCAGCCTAACAACGCCCTTCTCAACCAGAAGCACGTCGGGCGTGCGGCGTGGCCGTGATTTGGTCCCGTGTTGCAGATCTCCTTTCACTTCAGCATCCGGATAAGCGGCTTGAAGCAGCGCTCGAACATGCCGCTCAAATCCCTCACCTATAAGGTTGCTGACACCTTGGGTTCCGATAACGTCGTAGTAAAGTCCCGACGAGAGACGCCATCGGAGCAAAGCCTCCATCGGCCGAATATAATGCATCCGACCATGCTCGCGAACGGCAACAAGCGGCCGCGCTCGTAGTGGACTCCGACGGTATGATGTGGTTGACGAGGATTGGATGGCGTCCTGAGCATCTCTCTGAATCAGCTCGACAGGTGCCGAGAGTGCTTCGAGCACCAATCCTACGTCGCGATCCGAAATGCCGGGAACACTTCTTATCGGCAGAATACGCATTTTCCAATGCGTGTCGAACTGAGTGTTCCATATGAGACCCAGCAACAGAAATGTGCGAAGCTCTACGCCTACACGAGCAGCGAACGCCTCGGACAGTCGAGGATTATCGAATATATTCCACCAGCGAACGTATTCGGCACCAATCCAATTATTGGATTGCCACTTCAACTGGCGATAGAATAGACGGGCGATGTCTCGGCGAAAAAGCCCATCGGGCGGTGCCCTGAACTCATAGTTCTCAATGTTTCGCAGTTCGTTGAACAGGGCAGAAATCATTTGCCACGAATGGATATTCGTGCGCCGTGGTCCAATCTTGCGTCGTCTCGCAAACAACTCCGTTAGAAGTGTCTCGATCTCCCAAGCAAACAACTTATACTGGCTGTCGACACTTGCCCCATAGAGTTCCTTTGGGAGCACATATCCCTTGGGGCCCTAAACTTTGGGTCCGACCAGATGCGATCGAGGACCCAAAACATCTGAAGCATCTCTATCTTGTTTGAGCGCTCCAAAAGCTTCCCGAGTTTCTTTCGCGCGCGAAACAGCCGCAGTTCATTGCTCATTACAGTCCTCGCGAGTTTTCTAAAACGCGGAGGGCATAAGTCTGTAGTCGTTCCTCAAGCGCTAGAAAATAGAAGGCGCGGTCTCTTTCCCCGTTACTTTCGCCCCGCCCCTCACATGGGCTCCCTAGTCACTATGAAGAATGAGGTCGATCCGAAAATCTCATGTGTGGCGCTGGACCACCGACATGCACAGCAATGATGTTCAAAAGCTGACTTCAGCGCGCGGCTTTGCCGTTGGCTGGCGGCTGCTCGGCCCCATCCGGCGCTTTCCGAGCCGAACCGGGCTGGCGCGGTGCCGACGTCGGGTTTTCGGCGATGGGAACGCCAGCCAGCTTCGCCAAGCTCTCTGCAATCGCAGGCGGCAGCGAGGGGTAGTGCGTCGGCGGCGCGGTTGGACGTGTTGGAGGCGCAGTCGCGGCCCCCTCGCCATTACGGTTGAGCGCACTGGCAAGCCTGGCAGGTGACACAGTTGAAGTGGGTGGCCCTGTCCGCACCGGCGGCGGAGTGGACGCCGGTGGCCGAGATGGGTTCGTCGAAGGCGGCGGCATCCCACTAGCCTTAGGCGCGCCGGGGTGCGGCGGCGGCATCGTGCTACCACCCGCCATTTGTGGACGCTGCGACGAGCCCGGCGGAGGGCCGTTTGGCGCGGGCGGATACGGAATCTGCGGGAGCGGCCCTCCGTGCTGAACGGGCGGCGGCGTCTGCGAACGAGGCATGCCGTTCGCCTGCGGCGGAGTTGGCGGTGGTGGTCCACCCGCCGACGGATTGCGCGGTGCCGGTGGCGGACCGGAATGGCGTCCCAATGGCTGTGTCGGTCTCGTGATGTGGGGCGGACGGCCTGTACGCACCGGCGGCTCAGCGCCGTTACCTCCCGCATGCGATACCAGCGGAGGTGGAGAGGGAGGCACCGTCTTCGGTACATCGGTACGAGGCGGCGCACCATTGCCAGAACGTTGGGTCGTTTCTGCCTCGGTCGCAGGAGTTTTCGACCGTGGCCGCGTCCGGGAGAAAAGCTGACTGGCCTTTCTCTTCGATTTCGGCTTGGCATCCTGATCCGATTTGTCGGAATCCTCGGCCGCCTTCAGAATGCGCGGTGGCACCGCGACATCCGGCAACGCCGCCGAACCACCTTCCGCATCAGCATGCAACGGCAAGAGTTCATCGGCATTCTCAATCGGTGCTGGAACATCGACCGTCTTGCGATCCCGCTTCTTGCGCCGATCGACGTTGGTGCGGAAGAAACCGCGACGCTGCAGCTTGCGCTCTGATTTGCGGATGACGCGCAGCAGCTGCATCACGTCACGGTCGCTCATCGGCTCGCCATAGTAGAAGCCCTGCGCATACTCACAGCCGAGCGCACGCAAAAACCCTGCATTTTCCGATTGTTCGATGCCATCAGCGACCACCTTCTTTCCAAGCTCGTGCGCCAGCGCAACGATCGATCGAACGATTGCCGCGCCGGGACCATCATCCGTGCTGGACTGCACGAGACCGCGATCGATCTTGATGGTGTCGAACGGAAAGCGCTGGAGATACGCGAGCGAGGAATAGCCCGCGCCGAAGTCGTCCATCGACAGGCCCGCGCCAGCACTGCTCAGCAGTTCGAGCATCTGCACAGCCTGCTCCGGATTCTCCATGACCAGGGATTCGGTCACCTCGAGGCGAAGCGCCCCTGCCGGCAGCACGGCGCGGCCGAGAATGTGCCGGATCTCCTGGATCAGATCCTGGCGTAACAGCTGGCTGCTTGACACGTTTACGCTGACGAACAGCGCGTTATCTCCGCGTGGCAGCTCCTTGTGCCAGCGCGCCGCTTCCTGTGCCGAGCGGTTCAGCACATACGATCCGAGCTTGACGATGAGATCGCTTTCTTCCGC
>JAEYYQ010000548.1 GCA_023428365.1 Pseudomonadota bacterium
AAGATTTTCTGGCCCATGCGCGGGGCCGCGATCTGTTCGTTCAGGAGCTGTTCGCGGGGGCTGATCCAGCACGATCGCTGAAGGCGCGGATCGTGTGCGAGTACGCATGGCATGCACTCTTCATCCGGCATTTGCTTCGGCGGCCGGGACCGGGTGATCTCGAAGGATTTGCGCCGGGTTTTACGGTTGTCGATCTGCCGAGCTTCAAGGCTGATCCAAAGAGACACGGGTGCCGCAGCGAGACGGTGATCGCGTGCGATTTCTCTCGCGGACTGGTTCTGATCGGTGGCACGTCCTACGCCGGCGAGATCAAGAAGTCCGTGTTTTCATTCCTCAATTTCCAGTTGCCCGCGCGGCAAGTCATGCCGATGCACTGTTCCGCGAATGTCGGCGCGAGCGGCGACGCAGCGGTATTCTTTGGACTTTCGGGCACCGGCAAAACGACGCTTTCGGCCGACCCTAAACGCACGCTGCTGGGCGATGACGAACACGGGTGGTCGGATACGGGCATCTTCAACTTCGAAGGTGGCTGCTACGCCAAGACGATCCAGCTCTCAGACGAGGCCGAACCGGAAATCTGGGCGGCGTCCAACCGGTTCGGGACGGTACTCGAAAACGTGGTGCTGAGTCCGGAAACTGCGGAGCCGGACTTCGATGACGCTCGTTTGACCGAGAATACGCGTGCAGCGTACCCGCTTGATTTCATTGCAAACGCCAGCTCGACCGGACGCGCAGGGCATCCCAAGAACATCGTCATGCTGACGGCGGACGCATTTGGTGTTCTGCCGCCGATCGCGCGCCTGACGCCCAGTCAGGCGATGTACCACTTTTTGTCAGGTTATACCGCGAAGGTGGCTGGCACCGAGAAAGGGATGGGGGCTGAGCCGCAGGCGACGTTCTCGACCTGTTTTGGTGCTCCGTTCATGCCGCGCCATCCGAGTGTCTACGGCAACCTGTTGCGCAACCTCATCTCGCAGCACGATGTCGATTGCTGGCTGGTGAATACCGGCTGGACCGGCGGCAAGTATGGCGTCGGCAGCCGTATGCCGATCAAAGCGACGCGGGCGCTGCTCGACGCGGCTCTGTCCGGAACCTTGAAGGATCAGCCGATGCGCGTCGATCCGACATTCGGTTTCCAGGTACCGATGTCTTTGCCGGGCGTTGAAGCCGCGATCCTCAATCCGCGTGAGACATGGAGCGATCCGGCGGCTTATGACGCACAGGCGCGCGCCCTCGTCGAAATGTTCAACAAGAACTTCGACAAGTTCGAAGCCCACGTCGATGCCGACGTCAAGGCCGCGGCGCCCGTATTGCGTGAAGCAGCCGAGTAGCAGCAGCTTCACGTTCCTCTCAGCGTTTTTTAGGTCTCGGTGGTCCGGCGCGTTCGTGTCGCCGGGCGGGATCGCGAGCGGCTCGGTTTGATGCGATCGAGGCCGACTGCCAGTTGCTCGAATGTGGAGCGATCGCTCGGTTCGAGGGTGGAGACGTACGGCTTCCATAAGTCCCGCCACGCTCACCGCCTTTGCGGGGCATCGATCAACACAGGAGGGGCCGGTCGCAGCGGCTGGCTGCCGAACCAGGCATAAGCCGCCCGCCAAACGTGAGGACTGGCGCGCCGGTTTCGCGGCGCCCGGAGTTGCACGATCGTTGGCAACTTCATGTCCTGGGGGTGCGGGCCGATTTCGACGTCGGCCACCGGGACGCCGTTCTCGCGCACGCTGAATACGTAACAGACGCCGGCCTCTAGCTTTTCCGAGAAGGCGTCGAGGCAGTTATCCATTTCCGCGCTCTCGGCGACGAAGTCATCGACGGTACGCAGTTCGACGAACTCGTAACCCTGCGATGTGCCGCCCACCAGCCAGGGTTCGCGGTCGAGCGAGCTGAGGCTGAGTGACAGGCGGAGGCGCTTGCGCCAGATCGTCAGCTCATCGAAGGCCCGGTTCGGGCTCATTGAAGGGTGCCAGCCGCGTCTCAACAGCCGTCCGCCGAGGGTTTCGGGATGCCCGGAGTACCAAGCCCAGGCCGCGAGGTAGGGCAGGGCAGGGTCGGCGACGATCGAGTTGTGAAGGCGATCGTGCTTGGCGACCCACAATGCGAAGTCACTGTGACAGCTACGATAGGCGTGGAGGACGCGCTCAAGCCATTTGCCGGCGTTGGCTGGCGCTTCCGGCAGCAGGTTGACGATGCGCGTCGCGAATGACGGATCTTCCGGAAGTTCGGCAAGGCGCTGGGTGAAGGCTTGTGGCGGCAGTTTGCGTGTCCACCAAGGCAGGCCGAGGGCGTCGGCGGCTTCACGCAACGGGGAGCCGGTGACGACATGCGCTGCGGCGGCGCGGCGCGCTTCAACGGTGCCGTATCCTGTTGCCAGAGCAAACAGAAGTCCGGGAAAGCTGTCGGCGAGATCCTCGAAACACGAGGCGCGCTTGGCGATACTGGCGACGTGTCGGCGGAACGGCGAATGAAAACATTGAACACGTTGGCTGCGTCGGTCCTCGACCGTAGGCTCGACGATGGCCATGCCGTGCAGTGGCTGCCGGCCTAGTGTGGAACGCTTGCGATACATGGACCCCTACCTCCCGCAAGCACTTACTAACCGGCCAAAATGGCGGAAAGGCGGGAGAAAACGTGCTGCTGCTGGCAGCTTTGCGACTCTACGATGACGGGTTGCGGCAAATGCTGGGCAGGCGCCCGGTGCCGGCTTTGAAAACTCTCAATGGTTACTGCAGCGCCGCAAGGGCCTGAGTGAACCCTGCGAGCGAGATTGGAATGCCAATGCCCGCCTCCTCTGTTTGAAAAATAATAAAAATTGCTGTCTTGCCGGTCTTGAGGAGCTCGATCAGCTTCTCTTCCGCGACGACCTGCGCATAGCAGGCGAAAGCATGGCAACGCAGGAACGGCGCGTGGCCGACATCCTTGTCATCGATTTTCAGGCCAAGTCCCGGTGGCAGCAGAACGCCAACCGGCGCGAACACGCGCAGCACCTGTGTACCGTTCGAAAATTTCTGGAAGTAGACAGTGAGACCGACGTTGTTGCGGTCCTCCGCGGTGACGCTCTGGACCAGCGCGCAGGTCTCGGCCTTCGCGCCGGGTGGCGGCGGTTTGCACACGACCTGCCAGTCGCCGTGTTGAGCTTTGACGGTTCCGTCGGGCGTAGTCTGCGCGAAAGCCGGGGGCGACGCTGCGACGGCACACAGCAGGGCTGTCACCATGAGCCCGACGATGACGCGCGCAAAAAAGCGGATGCGAATAGCGACTTCCAATTTCACTCGCACCCCTCCCTCGCCAACCGCGACTCGACGGCCGGCCCAATTGCTGTGCATCGCCACGGGCAATCCGGCCCCTCTCGCCGAGGATTGAGGCCGAAGTGGGACCG
>JAEYYQ010000093.1 GCA_023428365.1 Pseudomonadota bacterium
GACCCGGATCAGGTTCAAAGGGTGGCGGCGCGGATTCAGCGCCATCTCAGCCGGTTGCCACCGGCCCCCCTCGGAACGGGCATACTGTGCGACGGCTTTGCGCGAAACGCAAGGCGGGATCGTGCGAAGCCCGGGGCTCCGTTAAGAGGGGCGCGTACTGGCCAGCAGGCGCTCGAAAGCCTTGATCGTCCGCGTCCGGGCGTTGGCGTCTTTCATCGACCAGTGCCAGAAGTGATGCGACAGGTAGAGGCCGTACAGCTCGAACACGAACTGCTCAGCCTCGACGTCCGCCCGCATCGCGCCGACGGCTTTCGCCTCAGCGGCTGCGTTGCGCAGCACCTCGCTCCACTGATCGAGGATCTCGGTGAGGCGTTTCCTAACGTCCTCGGGCAGCTCATCGCCCTCGGCGCTGGCGTGGACGAAGGGGCAACCGCTATTCAGGCGCGGCGAGCGGGACCAGTTGAGCCATTTCATGAACAGCGCGGTGATACGCTCTTCACCGGCTGGGGCGAGCGGGGCAGCTTCGATCACTTCCTGGGAAAATAGAGCCGCTGCATGATCGAGCACGCCGAGCTGAAGTGCGTCGTTCGACGGAAAAATGCCGAAAAGCTGACTGCGCGGGAGAGCAAAGTCTCGCGCCATTTCGCCGAGAGAGAGTGATTTCAAACCGTATTTGCTCGCCGCTGCAATGCCTCTTCCGAGGATGCTTTCGCGCACGGTATCGACATTGATCAGCAAGGCAGCTCTCCCTCACGGCTTCCCACACAATGAAACCCGACGCTGGCGGACGATTGCGATGAGCAATGGTGGTGAGAGTATGGCGTGGACGCTGGTGAACGAGCGGCTTTCCCAGGACGCGTTGTCACTGATGCCGTAGGTCTCTGCTAGCAACATCAGCTGTGTGCTGCCAACATTCTGTAATTGTTGAGAAAAGCGTTGCGGCCGAGCGGGACTCAGATACCTTTGATAATCCGTATCACTGGGGCACGCGAGGTTTCTCGAGGGAGAATCCGATGGCCGATTCCAATTTCGTCTCGCAACTCAACGGATACAGTCTGACGACTGCGGAAATCCTCTACCGCATGCCGGATTATCCGGCGCTTTTGCAAAGTTATGTCTGGCAGGACTACGACCTGCATCCGCGCTTCCCGAAGCTGGCGCAATTTCTCGACTTCTGGACGAAGAACCTCGACGGAAAGCTCTACAAGGTCCGTGTCGCCCACCGCACGCTGATCCATCCGAGCGAAGTACGTCTGGTCGGAACCGAGCTGGTGCTGCACTAGGTCAGACGCCGAAGCGATAGACGTCCATCGCGATCACACGATCGTAGCTGTTATGGACGCGCCGGATCGGCTCATTCTCCGATGATGCTCCAAGCGCCACATATAGCGGTAGCAAGTGATCATTCTCGGGGTGATTGGCGAGAGCATTCGGGGCGAGACGACGATATTCGATGAGGTCGTCGCGGCAGCCCTGTTCGAGCTTCTCGCACATCCAGTCGGCGAAGGACGACGCCCAGCGAGGTGTCGGATTTCCAATTCTGATGGTGTAGTACTCGCGGACATTGTGGGTCATTGCGCCTGACGCGATGATCATGACGTTGCGTTCGCGCAATCCTGCCAAAGCCTGGCCAACCCGATAATGATGCTCGGGATCTTTCTGCGGCTGTATCGAAAGTTGAGAAACCGGAATGTCGCCGCCCGGAAATAGAAGATGAAGGGGCGCCCACACGCCGGAATCCCAGCCATGAACGGGGTCCGTATGACATGGTAGATCTCTTTCAGCGAGGAGATCTGCGATCTCTCGCGACAGTTCAGGATTTCCCGTCGCCGGATAGTGGATGTCGAAAAGCCCTCGATCGAAGTCGCTGTTGTCGTAGACGATACCGGGCTGGGGGGCAGTTGCCACGCAAGGCTCCGCAGTCTTCCATTGCGCGGATACGATGAGGATGCTGGACGGTCGAGGCAGCTCCGCGGCGTAGTCGGATAGGAAGCGGTGCGCGGGGCTATTCTTGACCGGCAATTTCGGAGAGCCGTGGGAGATAAAGAGGGCGGGCGTCGTCAACGTCGGCCGCCTTTCGTTCGAACTTTGGACTGATACATCACGAGGACTTGATATCGCGTGTTTCGAGCGGAAAAAACAGTCCGCCACTCCAGATGCCGAGCAGGTCATCTTCGCCTTCCGGCTCGGCTAGCGCAACGAGATCATAGTAGAGGGCACGGGTGATGAGAGCTTCTAACCGGCCACGGATCAGAACGTAGGGCTTGAGACCATCGTTGCCGGTTTGGCGCGCAAATCGCAGCGGATGGCCGTGGCCGCACCTCACCACGTCATCAACATTGGTACGGAATAACAGCGACTGACTTTTCCCCTGATTTTCTATTTGCATTTCAACGGCGAGAAACGGTGCGTCGTCGACGGCGACGTCGACTTTCTCCACCGGCGTCACGAGATAGGTACGCCCATCCTCGTCCTTGCGGAGAATGCGGGAGAACAGCTTGACCAGCGCTTGGCGGCCAATCGGGCTGTTCTGATACATCCAGGTGCCGTCCGAGCGGATGCGCATGCCGATATCACCGCAATAGGGCGGATTCCATTTATCGACCGGGGGCAGCTGGTCGCCTTCCGCGGATTTCAGCAGCGCTTCCAAACCGTGAAGATGTGTGCCGGTTTCGGCCCGCTGCGTCATGATCTCCTCATCATCGTCGGCCGTTCAAGATATACTGAAGAGCAGCCCAGGTGCCGATTACCGGGCTTGTCGCGCTCCATATTGTGAACACTTTCGCTGCCGCAGAGTTTGTGCACTAGCGAACACACTCATATAGTAGAGGCCATGACAAACCTCGCACACACTGAAGACGACATTATCGAGCGTATCGAAACGGCTGGCGAGCGCATGAAGCGTGTGCATCAGGCCGTCGGATCGGTGATCTTCGGCCAGGACGTCGTGATCGAGCGGACGCTGGTGACGTTGCTTGCCGGTGGACACGCATTGTTGATCGGTGTTCCCGGTCTCGCCAAGACCCTGCTGGTGGAGACACTCGGCAAGGTGCTCGGACTTGAGGCCAAGCGTATTCAGTTCACCCCCGATTTGATGCCTTCGGACATCATCGGCTCTGAGGTGCTGGAGGACAATCCCGGGCAGCGCCGTAGCTTCCGCTTCATCCCTGGGCCGATTTTTACCCAACTTCTGATGGCGGACGAAATCAACCGCGCCAGTCCGAAGACACAGTCGGCGTTGCTGCAGGCGATGCAGGAGCATCACGTGACAGTGGCCGGACAGCGCCATGACGTGCCCGCGCCGTTCCATGTGCTTGCAACTCAAAACCCGCTGGAGCAGGAAGGCACCTATCCGTTGCCCGAAGCCCAGTTGGATCGGTTCCTCCTGCAGATCGATGTCGGCTATCCCGACAACGTCGCTGAGCGGCGCATGCTGTTCGCGACGACGGGCACCGAAGAGCGGCGGCTTGAGGCTATTCTATCGCCGCAGGAACTGATGGCGACGCAGCGGCTGGTTCGCCAGATTCCCGTTCCGGATAAGGTGGTCGAGGCGATCTTGAAGCTGGTTCGCTCGGCGCGTCCGGGGCCGGATGCCAGTGAGGAAACCAACCGCTACATCGCCTGGGGACCGGGTCCACGTGCCAGCCAGGCGTTGATGCTTGCCGTGCGGGCAAAGGCGTTGATCGATGGTCGTCTTGCGCCCTCGATCGACGATGTGATCGCGCTTGCCGAGCCGGTGCTGAAGCATCGCATGGCGTTGACGTTCGTCGCGCGCACCGAAGGCCAGGATGTCGGCACGATCGTCTCCAAGTTGGCGTCGGCATTGGAGTAGGGCGAGTGGCAGCAGCCGGTGCGGGGCAACAATCGGCACACGCC
>JAEYYQ010000639.1 GCA_023428365.1 Pseudomonadota bacterium
AGGATCGGCATCCCAATGAGGAGCCCGAACTCCGTATCCGTCAGGCCGAGTTCGGTTTTGATCCTGATGCCGATGATCGAGAAGATGGTCCACACCGCGAAGCAAACGGTGAAGGCAATCGTCGACATGGAAAGAGCCCGGGCGGCGGAAGGGTGAATGCCCGGAGCGGCCGCAGAGATGTCGCTCATTTCTTGCTCCATGGACCGCGCGCAGATGTCACCGCGCAGTGGCTGAAAACAAAAAAGCTGCCGACCGCTCCTCCGCGCCCTCCATCCGGTGGCGCGCAAGAATCCGATCGGCAGCTTTGCCTGGTGCGCCCGTCATTGGACGCAGATTTCGTGACCCATCAGCGGGTCTGGCACCTTCAAAAGCACGAAGCGTGCCAATCAATTCATGTCACGATTATTCTATTAAAAATCAGTATGTTGTCTGCACTTTCTTGGAAATGCGCCGTTGATTGCGAGACCAATGCTTGACTAGGATTTAGCCGGACAGCGCTCAAATGCTGTGCACTGCACAACCGATTGTTACCAGTCTTCGCGCTGCAATTCAGATCTAGCCCGCGAGATAATCGCCGATCTTTTCAGGGTCGAAGACCTCTCCGTCGAAGAAGCCGTCTGGTCCGAGAACAAGGCTGGCGCCAGCCGAGCCTACGGGCGTCGCCGTCTGAAGCGCGCCTTCCACTTTGGCGTTGGCACCCGGAAGCGCGACGCCCAAAACCTTGAGCGCAGCGCGATAAAGGTCGGGTCTATATGTGCTTCGCGCGATCTCCTCATGAGCGGTGCTCGCCGTCACCTGTCCCCATCGCGCCATCTGGCTGTAAAACCAGAGTGCATGGCTCTTCCACGGAAAGGTGGCGGCCTTGGCGTGTGGCACGAAGAAGTCCGCGACGGCGACGTTCTCGCCTTCGCCTGCGGCGATCACGCCCCGCAAAGCCGGCAGCAACCATTCGGCGGGGCAGTCGACGTAGATCCGACTCGAGAGCAACAGTGCCAGCTCATCGTGGTTGGCTGGCGTGCCGCACCACTGGGCGGCGCTGTAGAGGGCTCGCAACAGCGCCGACAGAGCCTCCTGGTTTGCTTCCGCCCACGGTGCCGCGACACCGAGCACCTTTTCAGGGCTGGATTTCCAGATCGCAGCTTTGACAGTGACAATCCTGCCGACTGCCTTCACCACCGCGGCGGTGTTCCAGGGTTCACCTACGCAATAGCCGTCGATGTGGCCGGACGCCAGTGCATCCGCCATGAACGGCGGTGGGAGGATGACGATATCGATGTCCGTGTCAGGATCTATGCCAGAGGCGGAGAGCCAATACCGCAGCTCGTAATTGTGCCCCGAATGCGGATGGACAACAGCAAAATGCAAGGGACGCCCGCCGTTCCTCGCGCGCTCGACAATCGCCTCGCGCAAAGCGGCGCCCGTCGAAACCGGGTTGAAATCGGTTGCCGCGCCATGGTTTCGCATCGATCGCCAGACATCGAGCGACACCGTCACGGCATTGCCGCCGAGGCCGAGTGCCATCGGCGCAATTGTTCTCGCGGCGAGCGGGCTGAGGCCTAGATTGCAGGCAATCGGCATCGGCGCCAGCATGTGCGCGACGTTGAAATGCCCGACGGCGAGACGATCGCGAATGCTGGCCCAAGAATTCTCGCGGACCAGTACGAGGTCCACGCCTTCCTTTCTGGCGAAGCCTTTCTCGCGGGCGACAACGAGCAACGCGCTGTCCAGGAGCGGCAGAAATCCAGCCGTGATGCGATGACGTTCGCTCATGTCTCTTCCCCCGGCTCCGGCTCCAGCAGTCCCGCCGCCGTTATCAGGCTCTGGGCAATATCGCTGATCTTTCTGTTCTGATTCATCGCCGTCTTGCGCAGCAAGGCATAGGCCGCCTCCTCAGAAAGCCCGCGCGATTTCATCAGGATGCCTTTGGCGCGATCGATAAGCTTGCGGTTTGCGAGTTCGCTGCGCGCCTCCTCGAGCTCACGCGCCATGCGCGAAAATGCGTTGAAGCGGCTGATTGCCATCTCGAGGATCGGCTTCACCCGCTCCTTGCGCAGCCCATCGACAACATAGGCAGATACTCCCGCGTCGACGGCCGCCTCAATCGAGACAGCGTCCGACCTGTCGACAAACATCGCGATCGGCCGCTTCACGGCCCGCGAGAGCTGGAACATGTTCTCCAACATGTCGCGATTGGGGTTTTCCAGATCGATGACGATCACGTCGGGCTCGATCTCGGCAATTTGCCGGGCGATACCCGTGATGTCGTGGACGAGGGTTACACGGTCGTGCCCAGCCTCACGCAGGCCGGCTTCAATGATCGCGGCACGGATACGGTTTTCATCGATAACGAGAATGCTGAGCGGACCGCCGGTCATGTGGCCAATCTGACAACCTCAGCTGATTGTGCAATGCATCATGAGGGTCACCGCTACCATGCCTTTGGGGCCTCCGCAAACTGGGGAGGGATTACCTGCGGCAGTTCTTTGGGTAATAGCGAATCTGATGTGTCGTTTGACGCAATGTGGGCTGCTGGATATCGGGCCGTCACCACGACAGCGGTGTTGGGTGGGCCAAGGGCCACGTGTGGGTAACGCGCAGTTATGTTTGCCCCGGTGATCTCACCCGGCTAGCCTGTCAGCGATATGCCCTATCACCTCTTCGACACCGCGTTCGGAACCTGCGCCATTGCCTGGAGCGAGGCGGGGTTGACACGCGTGCAACTCCCTGAACCCACGCGTGCGGAAACCGAAGCACGGATACGACGTGCCGGCATCGAACCGTCGGGGATGCCGGTGCCCGCATTTGCCGCGGAAGCAGTTCGCGCGCTGCAGATGTATCTCGCAGGCACAGCCGTTACGCTCGAAACGCTGCGTCTCGACGAGACCTTCGTATCGACGTTCAACGCGTCGATCTATCGTGCGCTGCGGGCCGTGCCGCGCGGCGCAACGGTGACTTACGGCGATCTGGCCAAGCAAGTGGGGCAACCGGGTGCGGCACGTGCGGTCGGCATGGCCATGGGCCGCAACCCATGGCCGGTGATCGTGCCATGCCATCGTGTGCTCGCGAGCGGCAACAAGATGGGCGGCTTCTCGGCACCAGGTGGAACGGCGACGAAGAAGAAGCTACTTGGCCTCGAGGGCGTAGCGGTCGGCGATCCCGTGCTGCCGGGCTTGTTCGATCAGCCGGCCGCTTCATGAGCCGGCAACGGCCGGACACACTCTCGCTCAGCGAGGCGCGGCGCATCGCGATAGCGGCACAGAGCGCGGACCAGGGAGCCGCTCGCGACGCTGCCACACGTGCCGATGTGCGCCGCCTTGTCGACAAGCTCGGTGTCCTGCAAATCGATTCAGTCAATGTGCTCGCACGTGCCCACACGTTGCCCGTTTACGCGCGGCTCGGCGTTTATGATCGCGCGGATCTCGATCACCTTGCGTATGGCGGAAAAAAGCGGAGGCTGTTTGAGTACTGGGGCCATGCGGCCTCGCTGATGCCTGTCGAGATGCAGCCGCTATTCCGTTGGCGCATGCAGAACGCTCTGGCCGGCAAGGACATATACGGCGGGCTCTTCCGCTTCGCGCAGGCTAATAAGAAGCTCATTCGCGATGTGCAGCGCGAGATCGAGCAGCGCGGTCCAAGTTCTGTCGGAGACTTCTCCTCACATGGCAATCGCAAGGCGGGGTGGTGGGGCTGGTCGGATGCGAAGTCCGCACTCGAATGGCTGTTCTGGACCGGGCAACTCACGACGGCGACCCGGCGCGCCACGTTCGAGCGCATCTACGACATCCCCGAACGTGTGCTGCCTGATCACGTGATGGCCGCGCCGACACCGAGCGAGACAGACGCCAAACGAACGCTGATCGAACACTCTGCGCGCGCCCTTGGCATCGGCACCGAGGCATGTCTGCGCGACTACTATCGTCTCGGTTCGAGTGCCGCCAGGCAAGCCATTTGCGATCTCGTGGAG
>JAEYYQ010000642.1 GCA_023428365.1 Pseudomonadota bacterium
TTTTCATCCAGTCCTTCGATCAGAATTAATCCTTCAATGGATGAATCGTTCTGACGTAGCTGTTTTTCGGCTGTTCGAATGGATGTCCTTGGGTTGTCTGTCTCAAGGAGACGCACTGCTGCTATCCGATCCATGGTGATCAGGTTATCCAGCGTGTCGAAGGCTTCGGTTGCAGCAGCTTCGCGGAGCAGAAGGGAAGCGACAAATCCGCCTTGCCCGATGCCTCTCGAAGCCGTGCAACGGCCACCGCCGCGTGTAAAATTACCCAGGATCGGCATGATGCGCTGCGACCACGGTGTCGGTGAGTTGAGGCGGGCAAGATAGTCCGCACTTGCCATCACTTCGGGCTGCTCCAGTTCGTACAGGATGAAATAGCGCCGGACATCAGTCGTTACAGCGCGGAACACACGCACCGCGAGAAAACCCGGGATGCTGACGCGCTCTGTCGTGTGCTCGCGGGTCAGCCAGTGAAGGTAGTCCGTTTCCTGATCGGGTTGAACGTCGCTCCAGATGGCAAGAAATCCATTACCGTGCATGTGCGTTTCCTTTGTCTATTGATTATGGGCGTGCCAGTCTGTTGATCGCTTGTGCGCGGATCGGTCATTTGACCGTTCGATCGTCGCGGTTGCCCATGGCATGCCGCGCGGCGAGATACCCGAAGGTCATAGCAGGACCCAATGTCACGCCGGGGCCAGGGTATACGCCGCGCATAATCGAATCCATGTCGTTGCCGCAGGCGTAGAGGCCTTGGACAATCGATCCGTCCTTACGCACGACCTGCGCCGCAGTATTGGTGACAAGGCCACAACTCGCACCAAGATCGCCCGGGTAAATTCTGACGGCATAGAACGGTGGTGAGGTTACTGGTCCAATGCAGGGATTGGGCGTGTGTGCGCCGTCACCAAGATTGCGCTGGTAGGCGTCACCGCCCTTGTGGAAGTCCTCATCCACCCCTGTGAGGGCGAAGCGGTTATGGCGCGCCACGGTTGCTCTGAGCCGTTGGCAGGACAGCTTAAGTTTGGCCGCCAAATCCTCAATCGTATTCGCACGGATTAAATAGCCGTCGGCAATAGCTGCTTTCAGATTCAACTTCCGTGGCCGAACCATGCCGATGCCATACTTCGTAATGAAGGCATCATCACAAATGAGATGGCATGCGGATTTCGCGCGCCCTTCCAATTCGTGGAACATCGCCTCGACAAATAAATGATAGCTGGTGGCCTCATTCACAAAACGATCTCCACCAGGATTGACAGCAATCAGCCCCGGCTTTCCGCGGTCGAGCACAAGATGGGGAAATGCCGCCTCGGAACCATCTCGGCGCCTGCGTAAAGAGACTGGAGCGCCAAAGCTGTTGCGTGCGTGGTTCGTACCCAAATCGCCACCTGCAGATTGGCCGAGAACGATACCATCGCCGGTCGCACTCTCAACGATTGGGGAGTTCGCGCATAACGAAGGTGGCATAAGTTCCGCACGCAGTGTTGGATGGCGCGAGAACCCGCCAGTCGCCAGAACGACGCCGCGACGGCAGCGTATTTCGCTCTCCCCTTCCGGCGTGCGGATGACGACTCCGGCAACGCGGTCGCGATCTTTGAGCAACGAGCAGGCCTCGGCCGAGGTTTGAACAGGCACATGTTTTTGCAACAGGGAGTAGTACAGGCGGCCCACGAGCGCATTGCCCATGACAAGACGCGCGCCTCTGCCGTGTCGTATCCTGTCCATCGCAAAACGCGATAACAAAGTCGCGGAGTGGCGCGTCGAAACCCACGATTTGCTAGCATTGAGTAGGTGACCGATATCGGTTCGATCGACCATCATGCCGCCAAACAGTGTGAATTCCGGCAAGGGCATCCGGACTTTTCGGAGTTGCGCACCCAGGATGGAACCGTCGAACGGCAGGGGCTCCAGCGCACGACCGCTGAGTGTCGCCCCGTCGAGCATAGCCAGATAGTCCGGATGATGTGTGTAGGCGCGGAAAGCGACCGAGGAGCGTTCCTGGAGGAAATCGATCATTTCCGGACCTGCGCTCAGGAAAGCATCGATCATCTCCCGTCTCATCCGGGGACCTAATGCTTGGCTGAGATAGGTCCATGTACGTGCAATGCTGTCATCGGGCTGATCATGTCGCGTATTCGGAATCCAGACGGACCCCGCGGATCTCGCAGTCGTCCCGCCGACGTAAGGAGATTTCTCGACAACGCCGACATCGAGACCATGAAGTGCGGCAGTGAGTGCCGCCGTTAGCCCGGCTGCGCCGCTGCCGATGACAAGCAGATCGATCTCTTGCGGCGCTCGTGTCATGGCTGGATCGTGGCCTTTCGCGACAAGGCGGTCAGCGCAAACTGCCGGCCGCTAGCGCATTCTCAACACAGCCGTTGATGTGCGTCGTGAGAACTGCTTTGGCGCGCGCTGCGTCGCGCTTGAGGGCATAATCCAACAGCTGCTGATGCTGTCGCGGAACGACTTCGCCCCGAAAACTGAGGGCGAGCACGAGATAACGGAAATACTTATCGAATACGGCAGCGTGCGCCTGCATCAATGCGCGAGATCCGCAACTTGAAATGAGCGCCTGATGAAACTCACTATCGTACTGTTTCCACAGCACGTGATTGGCGTTCTTGGAAGACATGACGCGTTCCGTCGCAGCTAATTTGTGATGAGCCGAGACCACGCGCCCTTCCCATTCGACGTCGCCACGCGAGAAAGACGCCATCATCGCATGCGACTCCAGGAGCAAGCGTAACTCTGCGAGTTCCTTCAGATCGTCCGCCGATACCGGCGCGACCTCGAAACCCTTTTTTCCTTCCGCGACGACCAATCCGTCGGACGACAATCGGCACAGAATCTCCCGCAACGTGCTGATGCTAACGCCGTAATACTCTTTGAGCGCTTCAAGCCTCAGCTTCTGGGCTGGCCGGAGCTTGCCGAAAATGATGTCGCTGCGGATGCGCCGATAGGCGTCATCGCTGATGGTCTCAGGGGCTTCAACTCGATCAAGCACCACACTGCTCCAAAGCGTTCACGATCCTGCGCCTATGCGGTTCGCACACGTCGTAAACAAACGCAACCTTGGCTCCAAGAAACAGATAATACCTTTATCATCATATGATACACCAATTATACGTTGACGTCCAAGGCGTCACATGCTGTATCGAGCGCTAAGAAAACGTCTGACGGGCGCGGCCGAAGTCGCTGCACCTAGAAAATTCGGACGACGAAAACGGTTGGAGGAAACGTCCATGACACTTGATCGCCGTATGGTGTTGGCGGGTGGCGCAACCGCGTTCGCGCTCGGCGCTGCCGGAATTGCGCAAGCCCAAACAAAGCCGAAACTCCGGTTCAGCTCCGCATTTACAGAGACCGATCTTCGCACCGAGGGCTACAAGGCGCTTGCGGCTGCGATGAAGGACGATTTCGATTTCGAGCCATACTATGGCAACACGCTGTTCAAGCAGGGTACGGAACTCGTTGCCTTGCAGCGTGAAAACCTGGAGCTCTGCAATCTCGCTCCGGCCGACATTTCCAAGCAGATCCCGGCTTGGTCGCTCATGACTTCCGCGTATTTGTTTCGCGATTACGCCCATCTCAAGAAAACGTTCAAGAGCGACATCGGGCAGGAGTTCATCAAGATCGCCCGAGACCAACTCGGAGTCGAGATGATCTGCCCAGTGTACTTCGGTGCGCGACAGGTCAATCTCAAGCCATCTAAGAAGATCACCACGCCAGCCGACCTCGCCGGCATCAAGCTTCGCATGCCGCCTGGTGAGTTCTGGCAGTTTCTTGGCGAGTCGCTCGGCGCAAATCCGACGCCGGTTGCCTACGCGGAACTCTACACATCGCTGCAGTCAGGTGCCGTCGACGGCCAGGACAATCCATTGGTCGCTGGGCGCACGATGAAGTTCTACGAGGTGACCACACAGTTTGTCCTGACAAGCCACGTGATCGGCTACGACATGCTGACGGTGTCGAAGAAAACGTGGGAGAAGCTGGGGCCGGCCACGCAGGCGAAACTACGTGCGGAAGCCGACAGGGTATTCGACGAGAACGCGGCGAAGTTCGACGCCCAGGCCGCGGAGGCGATTGAATTCTTCAAGAAGGAAGGCAAACAGGTCTACACCCCAGATCAGGATGCGTTCCGTGCTTTCGCCCAAAAGCGCTACGTCGAAAGGTACGGCAAGGACTGGCCCGCCGGAGCGATTGAGAAGATAAACGCGATCAAATAGATCGCACCAACGTCGTGGAGAGGCTCGGGCGATGCGTCCGGTCTCTCCATCTTCAACGCTCACGCATTGTTAGGGGCAGTGATGGCGCCGGAACAACGGTTGCGGGTCGTTGCAATAGGACACTGGCTGCGCCGGCGGGCGGAGAATATTTCCGCTCTTTTGCTCGTGGTTATGTTTCTGTCATTCATGCTTCAGATCGTGATGCGCTATGTGTTCAACTATCCCCTCGGATGGACAGATGAGCTGAGCCTGCTGTGCTGGATTTGGTGCACATTGTGGGGAGCCGCTTTTGTTCTACGCGAGCGGGACGAAGTCAGGTTGGACATCATCTATAGCGCGTCGAACGAAAAAGCGCGGTGCATCTATACGATTATAACCGGGGTCTCCATCATCGCATTATTCGCCATCGCGCTGCCCGCAGTCATCGCTTACGTGACATTCCTGAAGGTGGAACGCTCGGCATATCTCGGCATACGTCTCGATTACCTCTACTCGATCTATGTCATTTTTTCTGTCGGCGTCATCGTTCGATATGGCGCTCTCACGTGGCGAGCATTTCGCGGCCAGGCTCCTGACATCCAAATCGGTAGCGGATCCGCACTGTGATGGGTCCGTTCGCCTGGTGTCTTCTCGCCATCCTCATGCTCGGCTTGCTCGGCTTGCCGATCGGATATTCGATGATTGTCGGATCCATCCTCTACCTGCTTCTAGCGGGGCAGGATCTCGGCACCTCTGCCGAGCAGATCCTCAACGGTCTCTATAACAGCTACGTCCTGCTCGCAGTGCCGCTGTTCCTTTTCTCGGCAGAACTCATGAACGTCAGCAGGATGACGGATCATCTGCTGCGCTTTTGCGATATGCTCGTCGGCCGGTTTCGCGGTGGACTTGGGCACATCAATATTGTCCAAAGCATCATTTTTGCGGGCATGTCCGGTTCTGCAATCGCCGATATGGCAGGGACTGGGCGCATCAGCATTCTCATGATGACGCGCAACAATCGATACACCGTGAGCTATGCGGCGGCCATAACTGCGGCCTCGGCGGTCATCGGACCAATTATCCCGCCTTCCATTCCAATGGTGCTGTATGCACTGATCTCGGATGCGTCAGTTGGCTACCTGTTTATCGGCGGCATCATACCCGGATTATTGATGGCGCTGGCGCAGATGATCATCAATACCATTCAAGCGCATCGACACAATTTTCCCGTCGAGCCACCAATTCCGCTTCGTGAGTGGCCATGCATCACGGCCACGGCAATGCCCGCACTTCTGATGCCTGTGATTCTTCTCGGCGGCATCTATAGCGGCATCGTCACACCGACGGAAGCGGCAGCCGTAGCGGCGGCCTACGCATTCCTGGTGGCTATCGTTTGGTACAGAAATGTCAGCATGCAGGATACCTATCTTGCGGTGCTCAATAGCGCGCGTTCAACAGCAGCGATCGGCATGCTTATCGCTGGTGCGCTCGTTTTCAACTACGTCGTGACGATTGAGCAGATCCCCGAGACGGTTCGCGGATTACTGTCGAGCTATGACTTCTCGGCAGCAATGTTTCTGCTATGGGTCAACGTCATTCTTTTGGTCCTGGGCTGCTTGCTGGAAGGAAGCACTATTATCCTGGTCATCCTGCCGATCTTCATTCCGACCGCGACGGCTCTTGGAATCGATCTGGTCCACTTCGGCGTAATGGCTGTTTTCAACATCATGATCGGGTTGATTACGCCTCCGTACGGACTCCTCCTCTTTATTTCCTCCGCGATTTCTGGCGCGCCTCTGTGGTCGATCATCCGTGACACGTTTCCATTCGTGGTCGCCATGCTTGTTGCCCTGGCAATCATCACATTCGTACCCGAGACCGTCCTCTGGCTGCCGCGCATGATGGGATACAAAGGATAGTGCTAACGGGCGCAACGTCGTCCGTAACGGCAGCGTTCCGTAGCTTTTTGATAGGTATTGGTGACATGGCCACGCGCTTGATCATCCTCAACGGCCCGAACCTCAATCTCCTCGGTGCTCGCGAACCAGAAATCTACGGACGGACAACCCTCAAGGAGATCGAAGCAGGTTGTCGGGAGTTCGCTGCTTTTGCGGGTATTACGCTCGACTTCCATCAGTCCAATCACGAGGGAGTTCTGGTAGATTGGATTCACGAGGCACGGGGCAGCGCTGACGCCCTCATCATCAATCCGGCGGGGTACTCGTTTACATCGGTGGCCTTGGTCGACGCGCTCAAGACATTCAGTGGTCCTATTATCGAGCTCCATATCAGCAACATCCATGCGCGCGACGAGCTGCATCGTCACTCGATATTGTCCGCGAGCGTTAAGGCGGTGATCTGCGGACTGGGACCTTACGGATATATCCTTGCCATGCAAGCCGCGCTGCATGCTCTTGCAAAGCTCCCCGACGCACTGCCTTCTTGCTTCCGAAAGGCTTACGTATAGCATCGCAAAACATGACCGAGCTCTCGATGAGTTAGGCTTCGCACTTCCTCGTCGACCGCAGGTCGCGTTGCCAAATCGCAACGAACCGCAATAAACTGGGCACCCCCGCGTAAATGCATGCAGGAGTTGCCCGCAGCCTTCGCGCTGGATGGGTGGTCATAAACGGAATGATTTCAGATCATTAAGTTGACTGTCGTTGTATGTAATATCCACGAGGGACTTAGAATTCCTCCAAGCTAGTACGGCGAATCGCATCCGAAGCTCGTTGGCTTCGGCGCGTTCCGGCCAGGACCGCTCGGCGACGATGACTAACTGCCGTTTGGCCTGAGGGGGCAGTCGCGACCGACCTTCAAACAAGCTTTTGCGCACCGACGTGGTATCCTGATGGTGCACACCTTCAACGAAGGCGTTCCAGTCCGCGGAGGGGCCATGCGCAGGCGGATCTGTTCAGAACTGACCTCACGAGCCGGTCCGTTGCCACATGCCGCGCAGGCGTCCGCCGACATCGACGGTGACGGTCGATGCCCGGCCGACTGTCGCGCCTGACAAGCCATCAGACCACGTCTGGTGCGCGAACGTCGCGGCGACCGACGCCGGGATAAACCGGCTGCGCATCGCATAGACGTGGGCGTCGCCGCGACGGCTCTGCTGCGGGTTATAAAACCGCTGCGGCAGCATCAGGTACAGCTGCTGTTCGGCGCGCGTCATGGCGACGTAGAGCAGGCGGCGCTCCTCCTCGATATCGGCGGCGTTGCCGGTGGCAAGATCGGAGGGC
>JAEYYQ010000015.1 GCA_023428365.1 Pseudomonadota bacterium
TTGGCGCGCATCAGCGTCGTCATGCCGGCCAGCGTCGAGAGAAACACGATCTTCTCCCACATGTTCTGCATGATGTTGGACGACGCCGTTGCGGTGACGCCCTTGCATTGGTCGAACGCAGCTTTCAGCGCCGTAACACGCGGGCTCATCGTGCCGTCCTGTTCGCCGAAAGTGATCATGCCCCAATCATTGAGATGTTTGATCAGCCCGTCGGGAAGCATGGTGATGGCGATCCCTGCGACGCCGCCCAGTACGCGGTCCTTGCCGAACGTTGCGTTCAACCGATCCAAATGGGAGATGCCATTCAGCAGCGGAATAACCGCTGTATTCGGCCCGACGGCGGGACGAATGGCAGCCATTGCGCTATCGAGATCGTAGGCCTTGCACGTCAGCAGGATGAAGTCGGCGGGCTCGCGAATGTCCTCCGTGACCACCGTATTGGCTTTCAGCTTAAAGTCGCCCAGCCGGCTTTCCAGCCGTAGTCCATCGCGATCGATTTGTGCTTTGCGCGCAGGCCGGACGAGGAACGTGACGTCAGCAGCTTCAGTCTCGGCGAGGCGGCCTGCGAAATAGCCGCCGATCCCTCCGGCCCCCAACGACAGAATGCGCATTCCCAAAACTCCTCGCCGTGCGTTTTCCCTCTGACCTCATGGTGGCACGAAAAAGGGCCTCCGTCTGCACGAAGGCCCTGATTGGCAAGCGGTAATCTGAGGCTTAGGCCGAGATGGATTCGTTGATCCAGGCCTCGAGCTTCGATTTCTGCACGAGTGCGCCGACGTGCTGGTTGGCAACCTTGCCATCCTTGAACACCATCAGCGTCGGCATCGCCTGAATGCGGAACTGCTGCGTGATGCTGGGGTTCTGGTCGACGTCGACTTTGACGACCTTGACCTTGCCCTGCATTTCCGTCGCGACCTGCTCAAGGGCGGGCGCCATGGCTTTGCACGGGCCGCACCACTCGGCATAGAAATCCACAACCACCGGCTCGGACGACTTCAGAACCTCTGTGGCGAAATCCTGGTCCGATACCATCTTCGTCATGATCGTCTCCCTGCGTGTTGTCCCGAACAGTCGAGACTCGATTATTCAGCGTCGTGCGAACGTAGGTAGGGGGTCAGACAGCGTCAAGGCGAGCGCTGCCCTGCTCCCACAGCCGATCCTCGCGTTCATCCAGCATTTCCGACGGGATCGGCATAAGCCTGCATCCATCGGTCCATAAGATCGCCCCACGAACGGGAAGTTCCGGAAAAATCTGTTTGATCGCAATCCGATAGGCGGCAAGCTGCGAAACATAAATGGGTGCAACCTGGGCCGGATCCAAGGGTGGTGGCCGGTTGGTCTTATAGTCCAGAATCATAACTTCGTGAGGCAGTCGGACGAATCTATCGATCTGCCCCGTTAGGCGGAGCGTCGGCCGCGAGCCCCTGGGATCGGGAATTTCCGCGGCAATCGGGACTTCGGCACGGCTGTCCGGACCGAAAAGCACGCCGAATGTGGGTTCGTGCAGGATCGCCAGGACTTCGCTGACGATCCCGGCCTGCACACGTTTTGAAACGCCTTGGCCGCGCAGGGCGATGAACGCCGTGGCTGCCGCTTGCCACGACTCTCGCGGCAAGCTGGGCAGATGCTCCAGCAACGCATGGGTGAGCGTGCCGCGCAGGAAGCGATAGTCAGCCGCCAGCGCTAACGGTGACACGCTTGCTGGTTCCGACACCTCGCGCGTCGCGGTGCGCGGTTGTTCGACAGGCTCGCCGCTGTCATCCGTTTCGGGCGGTCCGAGCCGTGAGGGCGCCAGTGGGATCGTCGCTACCGGTTCACGCGGCGCCTTGCTACGCGCCCAGGCAGGAAGAGTTTCGACGGGAGCAGCTTTCGCGGCTGATCCTTCCTTTGGTTTGATCTCCGCGAGTTGGGGCGACGACAGCCGCAGAACCATCCGGCCATCGGATGTGTCATACCGTTCGCAATCGTTCTGCAGGCCAGCTTCGACCAAGTCATACCAGCAGCCCTGGCCGCGTCCCTTCTTACCTTCGAAACCGGACACGTAGAGCCGATCTTTGGCGCGGGTCATGGCGACGTACAACAGCCGATTGCGTTCCTCGGCTTCCGCAGCCTTCACGGCCTGCCGAGCGGCTTGAACCGATCCGTGGTGGCTGGTGTTCCGAACCGGCCAGATGCAGGGTGCGGGAAATTCCTCCGGCAGAACGGCACCGGCAAGCTTCACCAATCCGCCGCGGTCGCCCGGGCTGGCGGTCGAGCAGGTATCGGGCAGAAACACAATCGGCGCCTCCAGACCCTTTGCGCCGTGAACGGTCATGACGCGCACTTCATCGCGTCCATGCTCCTGATCGCGCTTGATCTCCATTTTCAGCCGCCGCAGCCACAGCAGGAAACCTTGCAGCGATGGCGGTGAGCGGCTGTCGTAGGTCAGCGCCAGATTGATGAATTCATCCAGCGGATCGGCAGCTTCCGGTCCGAGCCGCGACAGCATCCGCGCCCGCAGTCCTTCGTTGTCGAGCAACCCGGCGAAGAACTCATAGGGCGGACGAAAATCGGCTTCGGCCCTCCACCGCCGCAACGTGTTGGCGGCAGGTGCGAGGCGCGCGTTCGTCTTGGCGGCTTCGAGCAGCGCAGTCCAAAGCGCGCCTTTGCGGCCCGGAGCGATGGCGAGCAGATCATCGTCGTTGAGATCGAAGATCGGCGACTTGAGAACTGTTGCGAGCGCCAGATCGTCTTCCGGCAGCACCAGAAATTCGCCGAGCGCCATCAGATCCTGCACGGCGATCTGCTGATTGAGCTGCATCCGGTCGCTGCCCGCGACGGGAATGCCGCGCGCCTTCAAAGCCGACACCATCGGCGCGGCAAACGGCGCTCGCTTGCGCACCAGGATCAGAATGTCGCCCGGACGGATCGGCTGGCCGGTCGATGCCAGTCGTTCGCCGGTTTCCAGCCAACCTGCAATCGTATCGGCAATACGTTGCGCGAGTTGTGCGACGGGAGATTGCTGCGCTGTCTCGGTCAGCGGCGACCATGGCTCCGCCGGATTGATCTGCTGCCATTGCTCGGTTGGCCAGAGTTCGACCAGCCCGGCATGTCCGATGCGCATGGCCTGATGGCGCACGGGGCCGGAGGTTGCCGTCAGACCTGGTGTGCGGGAGGCATCGGAAAATACGCGGTCGACGCTCTCAAGCACAGGTGCTGTCGAACGGAAGGACAGCGTCAAAGGCAGGTTGCGCCAGATCTGTTCCGTTGCGGCCGCAAGCTTGGCGAAGCGCTCACCCGCAGCGGCGAACTCTTTCGGC
>JAEYYQ010000018.1 GCA_023428365.1 Pseudomonadota bacterium
GCCAGTCGCGCGGTGCGCTCTTACCGCACCGTTTCACCCTTACCCGTACGGCCCGAAAGCCGCCGTCGGCGGTTTGATTTCTGTGGCACTGTCCCTGGGGTCGCCCCCGGCGGCCGTTAGCCGCCACCGTATTTCCATGGAGCCCGGACTTTCCTCCATCGATGCCCGAAATCAGGCATCAACAGCGACCGTCCGGCCGACTGATGCCTGCAATAAGGGGCGATGCACGGCCAACGTCAAGTCTTCGTGGGATCAACCCGCACCGGCTTATTGATCAGCGCGATTCCAAACGCCACCAGAGCCAGTGAGATCCAGGTCTGGATATTAACGGTTTCGCCCAGAAACAAAGCTCCGGCAAGCACGCCAAAGATCGGCGCCAGAAAGACGAAGGATGAGACGGCGGAGGGTGGGTGGCGCGAGAGAAGCCAGACCCACGTGATGTAGGTGATGAAGGCCACGATCACGACAGTGTAGGCAAACGCGGCAAGAATCTGCGGCTCAGGAAACGGTGGAATGGCCTCTCCGATTGCCGCGGAAACGATCAGCAGCAATGGTGCCGAAAAACCCAACTGGTACAGCAACACCTTCTCAGGCACGACAGCACGCAACGTCGTGGTGCGCATCAAAATCGTCGTAATAGCCCAGCCAATTGCAGATCCCAGACACAAAAGATCTCCAAGCAGACTGCCTTCCGATTTGCCGGACAGCCCATCCCCGACAGCCACTGCCAACCCGGCAAAGGACGCCAGGAGCCCCGCAGCCTTAGTCGGCGTTATCCTGTCACCGGGGATCAGATAATGCGCCCCGATGGCAACGAAAAACGGCATCGAATAGATGAACAGAACAGCACGAGAGGCCGTGGTGTATTGCAGTCCGGGATAGACCATCATGAAGTTCACGGCGAACGCGATACCGATCGCCAGTCCGGCTCGCAGGCTACCATCTCGTTCGAACAACGGGACATTGCGAAACCATGCCCAAGCAAAGACGAGTAAGCCCGACAGGAGGGACCTCACCCCCGCCTGCAACATCGGCGGAATCCCCGCACTGGCAATCTTGATCGCGACCTGATTCATACCCCAGCACGCGCAACACACGAGGATGATCAACGTCGCCCATCCATCCAGCGGACGCAGTCCAGCGGCAGGTTCAGCCATTTGTGTCACTGCTGCCTCCGGGCAGACTAGGCAACCGCTGCACCGGGGAGGCTGGCAATCAGCCGCTCCAGCGTGATGAGTGTGGATTGATCAATGCGCCCGTCGACACGAGCGGGTCGGAAGTGGCGCTGAAAGGCTCGCACCACAAACTCGGTCTTCTCGTCGAATTCTCCCGTCGGCTCGATGTCATAGCCATAGCGCTTGAGCATCTCTTGAGCACGTGAGATCAGGTCCCCGCGATCGCCTCTGCCGACCCCGCAATCACACAGATCAACCGGCGCAGGCTCAACCCAGTGGCCGACCCCAGCGTACGCGAGCCCTGCCCAGTCAAATTTCTCACCCGGATCCATCTTACGCACAGGCGCCACATCGGAGTGCGCCAGGACACGCTCAGGACGTATGCCGTGACGAACAATGATGTCCTGGCTGAGTGCAATCACAGCGTCCATCTGAGCGTCAGGAAACTCCGGATAGCCAAGATCATGCCCGGGATTATGGATCTCGATGCCGATGGAAGCGGAGTTGATGTCGGTTTCGCCGGCCCAACTGGAAAGACCAGCATGCCATGCCCGCATGTCCTCGGGCACCATCTGAATGACGCGTCCATCCTGATCGATCACATAATGGCACGACACTTTACTTTCCGGGCGGGCCAGCCAATCGACGGCCTTGGCGCAGTTTACAAGCCCCGTGTAGTGCAAAAGCAGGATCGTCGGGCGCATTTCGTTGCGGCGCGGCTCGACGTTCGGAGATGCGTGGATTTCGTTGACCAGACCACTATCGGGCGCGAAGCTCACAGAGCGCGCTCCTTCATGATTTCATCGTATGCAGCGTTGAGCGCCGCGACTTTCCGGTTGGCAACATCGATGAATTCTTCTGGAACGCCGTGAGCAATCAGCGTGTCGGGGTGGTTCTCACGAACGAGCCGCCGGTAGTGCGCTTTGAGTTCGTCATCCGAGATGCCGTGTGAAACCCCCAGCACCGTGTAGGGGTCCTCCTCATCGCGAACGAACATGGCGCGGATCGCACGATATTCGGCCTGGGCATAGCCGAAACGCTGCGCGACATCCCAGAGATAGGCGTCCTCGGCGCCATGGAACACACCATCGGCAGCGGCGATATGGAACAACGCTTCAAGGACGTCGCGCTTCAGATGCGGCTCATCTGCCAGCAGCGCGGCAACCTTGTCGGCATAGACGTCGTAACCGGCGACGTCCTGCTTTGCGATATCGTACAAATGCTCGACGTTGGCTTCCTCCTCCGGGGGAACGTGGAACACCTGCTCGAAGGCGCGCGCCTCCAGCGCCAGCGAGACGCCATCGGCTTTCGATAACTTTGCGCATAACGCGATCACGGCGATGGTAAACGCCACACCCGTGCGCTGCGCGCTTGAACGTTGTGGGCGATCCAGCCCCAAACCCGAACACAGGCTCGACAGCGCGGTTCGCACCGCACCGCCCTCACCAAACCCCATGGCTCGCGTGATTGTCTTCCAAGGCATGCGGCTGGTTTAGCCGTAATCGCGGCGGCGTTGAAGCGACTTCATGAAGCAAGCGCCCGCACAGCGCGCGCCACGATATTGCAACCGTATCGCCACACTTCTGTCACGATTAAATCTTTGCACACGTTTCAGTTGCCTATTTTCTGCCATACCGTGCTAAGTCTTCAGGCACGAGATAGCCAACGGAGCAGAATCAGAAGCCGCGAAAAGCGCGAGGGAGGAGGGTCTATGAGGACGCTGTATTACGTGTTGGCCGCGACGTGCATGATCGTCGTTGGAGCTGGCATGGCGAAGGCAAAGATTGAGCACGTGTCGCAAAGCGACAGTCAAATCACCCAAGTCAGCGTTCTTCTGGAGTAGTACTCGCGCCTTTGGTTTCTGAACTGAGCGGTTTTTGCGATGCGATTCCCGGCATTGCTGATGTCTTGTGTTCCATTCTTCATTCGATGACATCGACGGATATTTGACGAAGTCGAAGACGCTTTCTGCGTGTCTCGATTGGTCGTGGGCTCCGTTACGTGTCTGTGGCGCGAACTGAAGCCTGGTGGATCGACCATAGCCCTGCCTGCCTCGAACACAAATGACGAACAAAAATGCGGAAGGATGGTGTGTCCTTCCGCACAATTCTCTCTCAGACTCGACAGTGGCTCAGCGCGCTTACATCTTCCTGTAAGCGTCAACCACGGCTTTGCCGTCCGGGCCGGCCTTCTTGAGCCAATCGTCGGTCAACTGATCGCCGATCTTCTTCAGGCCAGCAGCCAGTTCGGCCCCGGGAGGCTCGACCTTCATGCCCTTGGCCTTCAGTTCGTCGACGTACCACTGGGCCTTCTCGGGAGCGATCTTCCAACCGCGCTCTTCGGCAGCTTTCGCTGTCGCCAGCAGTGCATCCTGCTGATCCTTTGGCAGCGCATTAAAGACTGCTTTGTTGACGAATGTCACATTGCGCGGAATCCACGCCTGCGTGTCATACCAGTGAGACATTGTCTCCCAGACCTTGCTGTCGTAGCCGGTCGAACCGGACGTCATGAAGGAGTTGACCGTACCGGTAGCCAGCGCCTGTGGCAGTTCGGCAGCCTGAACCGTTACTGGCTGTGCACCAACCAATTCAGCGATGCGCGTCGTGCCGACGTTGTAAGCCCGCATCTTCAAGCCCTTCATGTCGTCAACCGTATTGATATCCTTCTTCGCGTAGATGCCTTGCGGGCCCCACGGCACCGCGAAGAGCAGCATCAGGTTCTGACTGTCGAGCTTCTTGGAGATTGCGGGCTTCTGCGCTTCCCAAAGCTTCTTGGACGCTTCATAGCTCGAAGCCAGGAACGGAATGGTGTCGAGACCGAACACCGGATCCTCGTTCTCGTGGATCGAAATCAGCACCTCACCGATCTGTGCTTGGCTCGTTGCAACCGCGCGCTTGATTTCCGGCGCCTTGAACAAGGATGCACCCGGGTGGACAGTAATTTCAAGCTTACCACCGGTAGCTTTCTTTACCTCGTCCGCAAACCAGATGAGGTTTTCCGTGTGATAGTTGGTTGCTGGATAGGCTGCCGGCAGGTTCCACTTCGTCTGCGCCTGAGCCGTGATCGCTCCGGCGGACGTCGCGATAACTGACGCTGCAACCGCCAGACACGCTCTTCTACTGATCATCATGCACTCTCTCCCTTGGGTTGCACGGTCGTTCAGGGTCTATTTCAAGCCGGAAATACCAGTCGCGGCAAGAACAACGCGATTGATGGAAACAGTGTAATGATCGCGACTGCGAGAATAAGCATGAAAAAGAACGGCAGCGCGGCATAAGCCACCGTCCAGCTATCGCGCCCGCTCATCGATTGCAGGACGAACAGGTTAAACCCGACCGGCGGCGAGACTTGGGCCATCTCCACGACGAGGACAACGAATACACCGAACCAGATGAGATCGAATCCAGCCTTCTGCACAAGAGGTAGCACGATCGCCATCGTGAGCACGATCATGGATATTCCATCAAGAAACATGCCCAAAATGACGTAGAATAGCGTTAGGCACGCAATCAGCATGTATGGTGACAGATTGAGCCGGGCCACGCTTTCCGCCACGGCAGCAGGAATTTGCGTATAGGCCATCGCCGCTGACATGAAGGCGGCACCACCGAGGATCAGCATGATCATGGCGGTCGTTCTGGTGGCCCCCATGACGCTGCCCCAAAACGACTGCCACGTCAGAGATCCCTGCAGCCAAGCGATGATCAACGCTCCCAGCACACCCCAGGCTGCGCACTCGGTTGCCGTCGCAGTACCGGAAATGAGCGCTCCGAACACGAACAGGATCAGAAGAACCGTCGGAATCAGGCCGGCCGATTGCTTCACGCTCTGCATGAAGCCCAACCACGGCTCGGGAGGTGGCTGCTTGTCAGGATTCAAAAGCGACCAAACAGCAATGTATCCACCATAAAGCAGCATAACCACGCCGCCGGGGAGAAAACCGGCCAGGAACATTTGCACGAGGGAAACTTCAGCCTGGACCGCATAGACGATCATAATGATCGAGGGTGGAATGAGCAGGCCAAGTGTTCCGGATCCTGCCAACGAGCCGATGGTGATCCGTTCGTCGTATCCGCGCTTCCTTAGCTCGGGCAGAGCGATCTTGCCGACTGTAGCGCAAGTTGCCGCCGACGAACCCGAGACCATCCCAAAAAGGCCGCAGCCGATAACATTCACATGCACAAGCCGGCCTGGCAGCCAATTCACCCACGGCGAAAGCCCCTGGAACAGGTCCTCGGACAGGCGCGTCCGGAACAGGATCTCACCCATCCAAATGAACAACGGCAACGCTGCCAGCGTCCATGATGAATTGGCGCTCCAGACCGTGGTGGCAAACACCGCACCAATCGGAACGTTGCTTACGAAAAGCATGGCGGCAATACCGCTGAGCACGAGAGCAAGCCCAACCCAAACGCCGAGGATGAGGGCCACACCCATCACGGCAAGAAGCGCGAGAGCAATCTGAACCAGCTCCAGTTGCATGATCACAGGTTCCCCGATGCAGCGCGCTCGATAATCTCTTCTTTGGTCTTCGGGGGTGCCTTAGCGTAGCGCGGGAACCCACCTAGCGCGACGTGCACCAGTTCATCGAGGAAAGCGATTAATAGGACGAGCGAGCCAATAGAAAACGTCATCTGCGGAATCCATAGCGGCACGGATATGACACCGCTGGACAGGTCGTTCAGCAACCAGCTGTCGTACGTCATGGTCACTGCCGCCCAGGTCATGAAGCCAACCAGAAAAGTTCCGATCGACAGGGCGATCAGCTCCATCACTTGTCTCGGACGGCCGTGAAGTCTTTCTACGAGCAATCCCATCCGGATCAGCTCAGACGACTTGAACGTATGCGCCAAGCCAAGAAAGCCCAACGCCGCCAAGCTCCAAGCTGTGAAATCATCGCCGGATTGCACGTTGATACCAAGCGGCCGCCCGATGGACAGCGCCATCATGAGCAGGAAGATCGCGATCAGGAAAAGGCCGGCAAGGTAGCCGGTGGCCAAGTAAAGACCATCGAGTAGGCGTCTTAGCATGGCTCACTCCTCCCCCAGATCGCAGGCGGGAGCAATTATGCTTTCGACGAGCATCATCGGGTCTTCCCCCAGAACGGAACAGATCGTTTCCATACTGCATTCTTTCGCGATGCAGCACCCATGTCTCGCTTAAAATGTAGCGCAGGACTGCCCAACCGCTGATCGTTGGGACTGCTAGAGCGACGTGGCAGCGCGCGCGGCCTGATCGTAATGGCCGGAAAGCGCGCGGAGAAGAGCCCCGATCTCCGATAACGTTAAATCCGGAAGCCCGGCGGACTGAACAGACGTCACCAATAACCGTTCCCGCACCTGATGATAGCGCTGGCAGGCCTCGGCCCCGTCGCGGGTTGCTGTCACCACTTTTTCTTTGCCGGCGCGCTTGGAGGTCACGAGACCGGCCGCTTCCAGCTTTTTGATCGCATAGGTAACGACGAGCGTGTCATCGATCCCGAGAACCAGGCAGAAATCGGCGAGTTTCTTCGGTCGGTCACGATGACGGACCGTATGCAGCAGCATAATCTCGACCGGCGATAAATTCGGCACGCCGGCCGCTGCCATCCCGCGCGCCATCCAGCGTTCGAATGCGTGATTGGCCAGGATCAGGCCGTACTCGACCTCGGATAAGCCGGGGAGCGCCCCGGACGCAAGGTGGGCGGAGGAGACAATCGGGCCAATGGCGACCGCATCGGACCGGCCACCGGAACGTTTCTGCTTGGCGCGATCGCGTGTCATGCGGGCGGTCCGAATTGCGAGCTTCTAAGGGAGGGTGTGCATCACGCGATAATATGTCAACATTTTATTGACGTTTTATTGGCGTTGACGCAAGTCTAGGGCATCTCATCGAACGTGCTTGCAAGGAGACGTGGATGTCGACGAGGCGTGAAGGTCCGCAGAAGTGGCAGTTCTGGATCGACCGTGGCGGCACCTTCACCGACGTTGTCGGCTGCTCTCCGGATGGCAAGGTCGAGGCCCGCAAGGTTCTCTCGGAAAATCCGGGCGCTTATGAAGATGCAGCACTGGAGGGTATTCGCCGTTTCCTTGGAGTAGCCTCCGACGCCCCCATCCCCGCCGATCGGATCGCCTCGATCAAGATGGGCACCACCGTCGCGACCAATGCTGAGCTGGAGCGTAAGGGCGAGCCAACGCTGCTGGTCATCACCAAGGGTCTCAAGGATCAGCTCGAAATCGGCTATCAAGCCCGGCCCGACATCTTCGCCAAGAAGATCATCAAGCCGGAAATGCTTTACACCCGCGTCGTCGAGGCCGATGAGCGTGTCCGCGCGGATGGCACTGTCGAAAC
>JAEYYQ010000069.1 GCA_023428365.1 Pseudomonadota bacterium
ATCTGGCGGGTCGGCGTGGCTGTTCTGGATGATCACCATCGTTGCGCTGGTCTTCGGCGTGCTGATCATTATCCCCATCGGCGGCGCGGACATGCCGGTCGTCGTGTCGATGTTGAACTCCTACTCGGGCTGGGCGGCAGCGGGCATCGGCTTTACGCTGGGTAACGTCGCACTCATCATCACGGGTGCACTGGTTGGCTCGTCGGGTGCAATCCTGTCCTACATCATGTGTAAGGGCATGAATCGCTCGTTCATCTCGGTGATTCTTGGCGGCTTCGGTGGCGAGGTTGCGGGACCGGCGGGTGGCTCGGGCGAGCAGAAGCCGGTAAAGCAAGGCTCGGCTGACGACGCCGCGTTCATGCTGAAGAACGCCTCGAAGGTCATCATCGTGCCGGGCTACGGCATGGCGGTTGCCCAGGCTCAGCATGCGCTGCGTGAGCTGGCTGACAATCTCAAGAAGAACGGCGTTGAGGTGAAGTATGCCATTCACCCCGTCGCAGGTCGTATGCCGGGCCATATGAACGTGCTGCTGGCCGAAGCGAATGTCCCGTACGACGAGGTGTTCGAGCTGGAAGATATCAACAATGAATTCAGCCAGGCGGATGTCGCCTACGTAATCGGCGCCAACGACGTCACGAACCCGGCCGCAAAGGAAGATCCGACCTCGCCGATTTACGGCATGCCTGTGCTCGAGGTGTGGAAGGCGGGCACGGTTATGTTCAACAAGCGGTCGATGTCATCGGGCTACGCCGGCATCGACAACACGTTGTTCTATCGCGACAACACGATGATGCTATTCGGCGATGCCAAGAAGATGACCGAAGAGATCGTCAAGTCAATGGCTCACTGACAGCAGCGACCTGACGAGGCCGCAGAGCCGTTTCAATCAACACCAACTGATTTTTCACACGGTTTTGGCGCAATGCCAAAGCCGCGTGAGTCGTTTTGGGGATGAGTGTTGCATTTCGTCCCTTGTCACCTTGTGAAAATTTCATGACGGATCTACGACAGAAAAATGTCGGATCGTTATTCGGTGGCATTGAATGACTGACGTGCATCATCCCGATCCTCTCGGCCAGCGTCTTCCTCCCGACGCGATATCTTCCGTCGTCACGTTCAGCGCATGGTTGGTGCTCGGCTGTCTTGTCGCCATCGTCGTTATAGATGGCATTCTCTTGCAACTCTGGCGCGGGGGATACGGCCCGACGCTGGTTCGTGAGTACGGTGTCGTCGAATCCCTCCAAAGTCTGCTTCTCGCCGTTTCCTTCCTCTTCTTCTGGATGTCTTGGCGCGAGTCGGATGGTCCGGCGCGGACTGCAAGCTGTGCGCTGATGATACTCGCTGCGGCGATGTTCGTGCGCGAGCTGGATGTCAAAAAATTCAACGGTCCGGACTGGTACAATTGGATTGCTCAACGCGGCCTGCAGGAAATTCTGCTCGTAGGTATGACGGTGCCAATCCTGATCTATCTCGTCAGACACTGGAGGCAGTGGATCGATCTGATCCGCATGGGGCTGCGGCCGGCCGCGCTGCCGCTCTATATCGCCGGCGCTTTTATCCTGGCTGGTGCCTACCTTGATGCACGTGTCCATGGTTGGGCCGATAAGATGTTCTGGGAGGAATTCTCCGAGCTCAACGGCTACCTGTTTCTGGGGCTTGCTGCGTATCTTCATTTGAAGATTGTCCGCAGCACGTCGAACCGGGCCTCTTGACCGGGCAGGATGCCGTGGTCACATGGGAGGAACCTCGGGTCCTTAAGCGAATTGACAGGAGATGACTGCAACGCTTGGTAAGATCGTTCTGATACTCGCCGCCGGCTATGTGCTGATTGCCATCGTTGCTTATTTTGCTCAGCGCAAGCTGACCTACTTTCCCTCCACGGAACGTGTTGCTCCAGCCGAAGTCGGTTTGATCGGCGTGGATGAGTTGACGCTCGACACGCCCGACGGAGAAAAGGTGCTGGCGTGGTACGCCAAGGCGCAGCCCAGCCAGCCGACGCTGCTCTACTTCCACGGCAATGGCGGAAATTTAGCGCTGAGATCCGAGCGCATCCGACGGCTTGTCACGCGAGGCTTTGGTCTCCTGATCATGAGCTACCGCGGCTATAGCGGCTCATCCGGGTATCCGAGCGAGGCTGCAAATTTGGCCGATGCGCGTCTGGCTTATCAAAGGCTTGCCGAACTGGGTGTACAGCCCGACGATGTCATTCTCTATGGAGAGTCGCTCGGTACGGGCATCGCGACGCGACTGGCGACTGAGCTTCCAGTGAGCGGCCTCATTCTGGAGTCGCCGTACACGTCGATCCCGGACGTCGGAGCATCACGATACCCGTACTTGCCGGTGCGTGCGCTGATGAAGGATCGCTATGACCAGCTGTCCTGCATCGGGCGGATCCGGGCACCACTCTTGGTCATCCACGGGATGCGAGACGGTGTCGTGCCCTTCAAGATGGGACAGACTGTGTTTGCCGCTGCGCCTGAACCGAAAGCATTCGTTGCATTGGAGAAGGCTGGCCACAACGATCACGCGCGATATGGCGGCCCCGACGCGATTGCCGCGTGGATCGCGCGTTTGCGGTCGGGCGAGATCGCAAACGTAACCGATGGAGCTACGCGGAACGGATCAGCGGACAGGCGCGGCTGCGCCTGACTTGTGATACGCGCTAACCGATCAGATCGCGCAAAATCGGGATCAGCGGGATATCGGCGGGTGGCATCGGATAGTCAGCGAGCCGGTTCGTGCGCAGCCATTTCATCTGCTGGCCTTCCTTCGGGATGACGACACCGTCCCAGGTGCGGATCTGGAACACCGGCATCAGCAGATGGAATTTCTCGTAGCTGTGACTGGCGAAGGTGAGTGGCGATAGGCACGTCGGGCAGACGTCGATATCGAGTTCCTCGAACAGCTCACGGATGAGTGCCTGCTCGGGTGTCTCGCCCTCCTGAACCTTGCCACCGGGAAATTCCCATAGCCCCGCCATAGGCTTACCTGGCGGGCGCTGGGTGATCAGCACGCGCAGATCCGGGTCGATGACAGCAGCGGCCGCGACGAGAAGCAAAGGGCGTGACATGCGCTCGGAACCGGCCTCCCCTTAGCTGCGGTAGTCGGCGTTGATCGACACGTAGTCGTGGGTCAGGTCGCAGGTCCACACGGTGGCTTTGCCTGACCCGACGCCGACATCGACGCGGATCGTCAGTTCGCCGTTCTTCATGTATTTAGCGACGACAGGCTCGGAGTAATCCGGAGCCCGTTCACCCTCTCGCGCAACCAGATGCGGGCCGAACCAGATAGCGAGCTTATCGCGGTCTGCCGCTTCTCCAGACTTGCCGACAGCCATCACCACGCGTCCCCAGTTGGGATCTTCGCCGGCGATAGCGGTCTTCATGATCGGGGAGTTGGCAATCGAAAACGCGATGCGTCGCGCCGCCCGGTCATTCTCCGCACCCCGCACGTCCACGGTGACAAACTTGGTGAGCCCTTCGCCGTCCTTGGCGACACTGAGGGCCAACTCGTGCATCAAGCTGTGAAGGGCTTCCGCGAACGGCGCCAATACCGGATCAGCGGCGTCGCGGACTTCCGGTGCGCCCCGCTTTGCCGCTTCGCCGGTCGCGAACAGCAGCACGGTGTCACTGGTCGAGGTATCGCCGTCGATGGTGATGCAGTTGAACGTCTGATCCGAGATCGACGAGACAAGTCGCTGCAACACGGGCTGCGCAATGCTGGCGTCCGTGAACAGGAAGCACAGCATGGTCGCCATGTCGGGCGCGATCATTCCCGCGCCTTTGCAGAAGCCGGCGAGCGTGACCTCTTCTGGCCCCATCTTGACGCGCCGCACGGCGAGCTTCGGGAACGTATCGGTGGTCATGATGGCCTTGGCGGCATCGTGCCAGCCACCCGGGCGGGCCGATTTGGCAAGGTCGCCCAGCAGATGCGCGAACTTGGTGGCGTCCATCGGTTCGCCGATCACGCCGGTTGATGCGGCGTAAACCTCATTTGGCTGACAGCCGACGGCCTTCGCAGCCGCCTCGGCGGTGATCTTCACCGCATCGTGTCCCTTTTGTCCGGTGAAAGCGTTGGCATTCCCGGAATTCACCACCAGCGCCTGAGCCCGGCCGTGCTTGAGTTGTTCCCGGCACCACAGAACCGGAGCTGAGCAGGTTTTAGATTGCGTGGTGACGCCAGCCGCTACCGTTCCCGGCGACATCACGGCCAGCAGAAGGTCTGTGCGATTCTTGTATCGGATCCCGGCTTCGGCCGTGGCGAAGCGCACGCCGGCGATATCCGGCACATCCGGCAGCGAGGCCGGCGCGAACGGGGAAACTTTTGCAGTGCTGCCCAAGATGACCTCCGAGCCCAGACGGGAACACCCCTCAGAACCAGATCGGACCCGGCAAATCAATAGGGACGGCGTGGGAGGCAGCTAGTCGCGGCGCAAAAGGCGGGTTGCAACGGGATAGAGGTCCTCCGAACCCAGAACCCAGACGGCCAGACCGTCGTCGTTGAACAACGGCTGGAAGGCGTCATCCAGCACGTTCAGCCCGCCAGTGAACGTCCCAAAGGCCGGCATGATCAGTCGCAAGCCATTGCTGACGAAGCACGGGCGGCGCAGGGCGGTGCCATAGATCGAGACACGGGCGGCGGGATGCAGATGTCCGGCGATCTCATGGGTGATCCGTCCCGGTTGCGGCTCGTGGCGCAGCTTGATGCCCTCGCATACGAGTTCGTGGGCACATTCGCCGCCGAAAATGTCGGCTACAACCGGATCATGGTTGCCGTTCAGCCAGATCCAGCGGCGGTCTTCCTGCATGATCTTCAGGATATCGATGTCGTCATCGCAAATACGATCGGCGGCGCCGCAGTCGTGCAAGCTGTCGCCGAGTGCAATGACCGTTTCCGGTTCGTATCGGTCGATAGCTTCCGCAAGCCGGAGAAGTGTCTGGCGCGTGTCGTAGGGCGGCAGCAAGACGCCACGGCTGGCATGAGCCGAGCCTTTCTCCAGATGCAGGTCGGCGACGATCAGCGCGCGCTCGGCCGGCCAGTACAACGCACCCGACTGATCGGCGATAAACGACTTGCCGCAGACCGAAATCGGCTGCGTGTCGAAGTCGCGCAGTTCGTAGCGTTCTGGTTTCAGCCCTAGCATCAGGCAGTCTCCCGGACGGCCTCGGCAATCAATTCCTCGGCTGCATCCCGCAAAAGTCCCTCGCGTGCCGCGCCGTGAACAGCCTCGCGTCCGATTTCCAACAGGATGGGGACGGCGAGCGGCGACACGGACGATAGCGATT
>JAEYYQ010000070.1 GCA_023428365.1 Pseudomonadota bacterium
GGCTCAAGACGGCCGGTTTGGTGATCTTCGGCCGGACCAACTCGTGCGAACTGGGTCTCTCTCTGACATGCGAGCCCACGCTGTATGGCGCCACGAAGAACCCCTGGGATACGACGCGTATTTCTGGAGGTTCTAGCGGCGGAGCGGCTGCCGCCGTGGCGGCGCGTATGCTGCCCATGGCGGCCGCCTCCGACGGCTTCGGTTCGATCCGCGCACCGGCGGCGTGTTGCGGTGTGGTTGGGCTCAAGCCAACACGCTCTCGCAATACGATGGCGCCGTACGCCGGCGAAGGATTGGGCGGCATCGTTACAGAGCATGCCGTCACTTTGACCGTACGTGATTGCGCTGCGTTGCTTGACGCAACGTGCGGCCCAGGTTCCGGCGACCCTTACGTCGCGCCGAAACCGGATCGAGCGTTCCGCGAGGAAGTGGGACGGGTTTCCCGGAGATTGAGGATCGCTTTCACAAGCGTTGCGCCGAATGGTGCGCCCGTCGACGCCGATTGCCTGACCGCGCTCACCGATGCAGCGAGGCTTTGTGCCGATCTCGGTCATGATGTCGAGGAGGTGACCCCACGGATCGATGGTGCGGCTATCGATCCGACTTTTCTCACGCTGGCGTCCGCAAACACAGTTGTGAATTTATCGAGCCATCCCACCAAGGGCCGCCCTCCGCAGCCCGGCGAAGTGGAAACGGTAACTTTTGCTACGGGACAGCTAGGGGAGAAGGTGACGGCAGCCGATTATATCCGCGCAACCCAAACCGCCCATCGGCTCGGACGTCAAATGGCTGCGTTCCATGAGACGTATGACGTGCTCCTGACGCCCGCGCTTGCGACGCTGCCTCCTAAACTCGGGTGGATCGATATGATGATGGAGGACGTTCACGAGTACTGGCGCCGCGTCTTCCATTTCTCGCCGTTTACAGTCTGGTTCAATCTCACAGGGCAGCCTGCGATGGTTCTGCCTCTCGCGCAATGCAATCCAACAGCAGGGAGCCCCGGGACTTTCCCGGTCTCAGTGCAGATCGTTGGGCGCTACGGTGACGAGGCGACGCTTTTTCAGTTGGCTGGTCAGCTAGAAGCGGCCCGACCGTGGTTTGATCGCAAGCCACCGATGTTAAGTTGATTGCTTAATCGACGATTTTTTTCGCGCGTAGTCGAGAAATGTCGCCTGGACTATACGCAAGTTCAGTGAGTATGGCGTCGGTATGTTGACCCAAGGCAGGGGCCGGTGTCTCGCGCGGCGCAGCACCGCTCTCTGATCGGATCGGCAACGCCGCAAATTTATCGGTGCCAACTTGAACCACCATCTGTCGCGCCGCTATTTGAGGATCTGCCGCGATATCAGCTATTGAGTTGACCGGCCCACAGGGAACATCTGCCTCCTCCAGCAACTTCAGCCATTCCGATCGCATCCTGGTCGTGAATGCCGCGAGCAAGAGCGGCTCGAGTGCTGCATGATTGCGCGTGCGCGCATTGCCATCGACGAAGCGGCTATCGGTTATGAAATCCGGCCTGCCAATCGTGCGGCAAAGGGCCTGCCATTGCGCTTCCGTATCACAGCAGATGACCAACGGTGCGTCGGCGGTCGCGAAAGCTTGGAAGGGAGTGACGAGAGGGTGCCGACTGCCGATCCGTTGCGCCACTTCGCCAGTATTCAAATAGCGGGCCATTGCGTTCTCAAGGAGCGCAACCTGTGAATCGAGCATCGACACGTCGACCATTGAACCCCGCCCAGTGCGCGAACGCTCCTGCAAGGCCGCGAGAATACCGACGGCCCCAAACAGGCTGGCTCCCATGTCGCCGATCGAAGCTCCCACGCGGGACGGGGGGCGGTCCGGGTCGCCCGTGATGCTCATCATGCCAGACATGGCTTGCACCACGGCGTCAAATGCCGGGCGGTCATGATAAGGGCCGGTCTGGCCAAACCCGGAGATGGAGGCGAAGATGAGACGCGAATTGATTTCCGATAGCGCAGTGTAGTCGAGGCCCAGGCGCGTCATCACACCAGCACGGTTGTTCTCCACCACGATGTCGGCCTTAGCTGCGAGACGGCGGAAGACCTTCTTGCCATCCGGAGATTTCAGATCGAGCGCGATGCTGCGCTTGTTGCGATTGACGCTGAGGAAATAGAGGCTTTCGCCGTGCGAGAACGGCGCGATCCGCCGGGTGAAATCACCCCGACCGGGCATTTCCACCTTGATAACGTCGGCGCCGAGTGCGCCGAGGATCCACGTGCAGTAGGGACCCGCCAGCATGTGCGTGACGTCGACGACGGTGATACCGGAAAGCGGACCGGACGGGGCATCCGACTGGGCAGACGAAGCGTCTAGAGCCATACTTCGAGTCCGTTCATTTGCCCGAGAAACCCGGGGTGCGCCTGTCGAAAAACGCGTTGATGCCTTCCTTAAGGTCCTCGCTGGCGTAGATCTCGCGATACCACGCCGTGCCGTCGGCGATGGTCGGTGAGCGACTGACGAAGCGAGCCAGAATCTGCTTTGTCGCCTTGATCGAAAGGGGTGCATTGGCGGCGAGCTTTTCAGCGAACTGCGTCACCGCGCTGTGGAGCGCATCTGCCTCGTGTACATTATCGACGAGACCGATGCCGCGTGCTGTCTCCGCGTCGATCACGTCGCCTGTCATGAGAAGCCGTCGGGCCTGGGCTTCGCCGATCAGTTCGGCCAGCCGCACCGTATCGGGCGGGCCGAGGAAGAAGCCGAATTTCGCAATCGGGATACCGAACTTCGCGCGCTGACTTGCGATGCGGAAATCGCAGGCTACGGCCAGAACGCAGCCGTTGCCGATGGCGTGCCCTTGAATGGCGGCGATGACAGGCTGCGGCGCCGTACGGATGACTTGTTGCATCCGTTCGACAGCCTCGTCATAGGCGATGGCCCCGTCGACCGTTCCAAGCTTGTCGCGAAATTCGCGGACGTCGGCACCGGAAACAAATGAACGATCGCCCGCCCCGCGAATGACGATCACGCGCACCGTAGGATTTTTGGCACACGTGGTTAGCGTGTCCTCCAGCACCTGGCACGTCGCCGTATCGATGGCGTTGCGGACTTCAGGGCGGTTGATCGTGACGTACGCGACGGCGTTGACGATCTCGTGCAGGACGGCATCTGACATCAGCGTCCCTTCCATACCGGGGGGCGCTTTTCGGTAAAAGCGCGGGGGCCTTCGACAAAGTCTTCGGACGTCAGCATCTTTTCGTAGACCGGAATGCCGCTGTGGCTGGGTTTGAGCTTTTCAAACGCCTCGCGCTCCGACAGGCGGTCGAGGGCGGGAACGACAGCGAGGAGAGCCTGCATTGCCAGCGGTGCGCCTTCCGCAATTTCGGCGGCATAGTCACGCGTGACTGACAAAAGATCATCCGATGGCACGGCGCGGCTCACGAGGCCCCATTTCAATGCTTCGTCTGCATTCATGCGCCGACCGCTCAGCATGAATTCGACCGCGACGTTATAGGGAATGCGTCGCGGCAAGCGCTGTACGGCACCGCCGTCTGGAATGAAGCCGCGCTGCATTTCCGGTAGTGAAAATTCCGCATGATCGGCCATGATAAGCACATCGCAGGCGAGCGCGATTTCAAATCCGCCTCCGATGGCGAGGCCGTTGATGGCGCCGATGACCGGCTTATCGAGGTCCCAGAACTCGGTGATGCCGGCAAAGCCGCCTGGCATGTTGACGGCCAGATCATTGACCGCGGCGGCGTCCTCGGCGGCGGCCAGCGCCTTGAGATCCCAGCCTGCTGAAAAGATGCGCGTGCCCGCCGCTGTCAACATACCGACGCGTAGCTCCGGATCGTCGCGCAGGGTGCAGAACGCGGCGTAGAGATCCTTGCCGAGGTCCAGGTCAATGGCATTGACCTTAGGCCGGTCAATGGTGATTTCCAAAACGTGACCGCGTCTCTCGATGTATGCTGAACTCATGGTCTGCGCTCCCTTTCGGGTTCGATCAGATAGGCAACTCGACGCCCGCGTTAGCTTTCGTGGCGCGTTCGTAAAGCGCGAGCGCGGTGGCGACGTCCTCCAGCGCGAGGCCGAGATTGATGCAGCCGATGCGTTGATCCGGGGATGTGCGGATGCTGCGCGTTCCAGCGACGACCGGCGCAAGTTCTTCGATCGTCGACGGCACGGTGACGAAATAGCCGTCCGGCTTGGAATGTTCGAGTTGCGCGACATCGTCGGTTACAAGAGCGTCGAGCTTTCCGAGTTCGTGCGGCTTCCAATAACAGTCGTAGTCGATGGTCACAGCCACCGCCCCGGGGGCAAGCCAGCTGGCCTCGGCGATGCGAGCACCGTCCGGAATGATCGGACCGGCGGTGACGGCAACATCGGTACCTGCGAAAGCAGCTTTGGCGTCGTTACAGACGGTGACATCCGCTCCGAACTGCTGCCTCGCGTCGGCGGCGAATTTCTCGGCAGCTGTGCGACTGATGTCGTAGGCGCGCACTGTGTTCAGGCGCGGGAATACGGCGTGCAATGCTTCGAGATGCCGGCGTGCCTGCAGTCCGCAGCCGACGATGCCGAATGTCTGGGCAGGTTTGGCGGCGAGGCTGCGGGCGGCGACGGCCGATGCCGCAGCCGTGCGCATTTCCGTGATCCAGGTCGAATCCATGATGGCGAGCGGCAATCCCGTCATCATGCTGTTCAGAATGTATTGCCCGGTGATGTAGGGCTGGCCCTGCGCGGCGTTATCGGGCGATCCGCTCTGCCATTTGCAGCCCGTCGCGCTGATGCCGGGGATAGCCGAACTCATGGCCGAGAAGAAACGGCGCGGCGAGGCCGGTATCCAATGCTTGGCGGGCATCATCGTGCGGCCCGCCGCTTTCTCGCGCAGCGCTAGCTCGACAGCGGCAATGACTTCCACCATTGGCATGCCGAGACCGGCGACGTCGGCGCGAGAGAGGTAGCGCAGCTTATGTGGGCTGGTCATGACGGTGTACTCGGCTGAAAGATCGGCAGCGGATAACGTTTGGCGACGTCCGGCGGTGGCAAGGTCACGGCCATGCCGCTGTGCAGCTTGTCGTGGTCGATGTCGATAATGCGCGCGATCAGCGTGGCGCCTTCGGCAACGGCGACTTCAGCGAGCAGGATTGGCACCTCATCGTTGAAGGCCGGATCGTTGGGACGCCAGATCACCGAAAAGGATACGACGCTGCCTTTGCCGCTGGCAGTAATTTCCTTGAGTGCTGTTGACCAGCACGACGGACACATGGAACGCGGATAAAAGAAGATCGAGCCGCATCCCGTGCACGACTGCAGCAGGAGGCGACCTTCCTTCCACGCCGCCAGAAACACGGCGTTATCGGCGTCTTCGGGAGGCTGCGGATAAGCGGTCATGGCGCGGTCTCCAGAATAACGGCTGACGACGACAGGCCGTGGCCGTAGCCGACCATGCCGTAGCCCGAAACGAGCGCGTGGTGTGTTTTTGCGACTTGGAACGGTCCGGCTTCGCGGCGCATCTGCCGGATCGCTTCGACGAGGCCGATCATTCCGCCAGCAGCACCGGCCTGTCCGCAGGAAAGCTGGCCACCGTTGGTGTTGAGCGGAAACGAGCCATCATAAGAGAAGGTGTTCTGTGCTAGGAACTGGCTGACTTCGCCCTTTTTACAGAAACCCAGATCTTCAAGCTGGATCGCGACCATGATCGGATAGTCGTCGTAGGCTTGCATCAGGTCGATATCAGCGTGACTGATGCCGGCGTCTGCGAACAGCCGGTCGCGGAACAGCGCCCAGCCACCGGTCAGCGGTGCGATCTCGCCCGCGGGATAATTGTGCTGCTCGTAGCCGGAGAGTATGCGCACGCCCTTGCCCGCCGGGGCGCGATCGAGCGACGTGACCACCACGCCTTCGGCACCAGCGCATGGCAGCACGCAATCGTAGAGATGGATGGGATCGGCGATGACGCGGGCAGCCATATAATCTTCGATGGTCATCGGTCCGCGCAGCAATGCATTCTCGTTGAGCCGCGCACTGGCGCGCTGGCCGACTGAGATGCGGCCCAGGTCCTCGCGGCGCGTGCCGTAGGTTTCCATGTGCTTGCGCTGAACAATGCCGAACAGGCCGTTGGCGCCGCCAAAGCCATTGGGCGTGCCATAGTTGATCAGAGCCTTGTTGAAGAAGTCCATCAGCTTGTAGTGCCCAGCGACGTCGTAGTTGTCGCCCGCAAGGCACAGGATCGCCTTGGCTTGTCCCGCCTCGATCGCGCGCTTGGCGTTGATCACCGAAGCGACCGGCCCCGCGCCGCCTGCCGTGCCGAAATAGCCCCACGAGATGGGTACGCCGAACTGCTCGGCGAGCGTTACTGCATTGTCAGGCGGCAGCACGAACGAGCACACCGCGATGCCGTCAATGTCCGTCTTTTTAAGACCGGCGGAGTCGAGCGCCAGCCGCGCCGTCTCGGCCAGCATCGAGATCAGCGTGCGATCCGTTTTCTTTTCGTATTTCGTCTGGCCATAGCCGACGATGCCGATTTCCGAAGCCGATCCCATGTCAGATCACCTTCTCGTTCTTCAAGCGTTGAATGAGTTCGGGGGCGAGCTTCAGCAGTCCGCTGAACACCTCGTCGTTGTTCTGGCCAACCTTGCCGCCGGTCCAGCGGACCTTGCCGGGCGTGGCGCTAAGCTGTGGGACGGGAGCGGGCAGGCGAAGTTCGCCGAGATCCTTGTCCATCAGCGTGACGATGGCTGCGCGCGCTTTGATATGCGGATCCTCCAGCACATCGGCAATCTCATTGATCTTACCGGCAACGCCACCTGCCTTGTCGAGCTTGTCGAGAGCTTCCGCCGTCGTGTTGGTGCGCATCCAGTCGGCGCCAAAGATGTCGATGACATCGCGGTGCTGCACGCGTGCCGCCATGTTGGCGAACCGCGCATCGGCGCGTAGATCCATCCGATCCATGGCCTTTAGCAAATTCTCGAAGATGCGCTCCGAGCCGCAACTGATGGCAATGTGCCCGCCGTCACTCGTCGCGTAGATGTTGCGCGGTACATCCTCTTCCATCTGATTTCCGAGCCGGGCCTTGCCTGAGCCGGTCTGATCGTAGCGGATGACGAGGGATTCAATGATGCGCAAGAACGGTTCGTATAGGCTGACGTCAACGATCTGGCCTTTGCCGCTGCGCTGGCGCTCATGCAACGCAACCATTGCACCGTAAGCGCCAAAGATACCGGCGAGGTAATCGCCAAGTGGAAACGCGGAGACCATCGGCCCGCGATCGGCATAGCCAGTGAATGACGAGAGCCCGCTGAAGCCTTCGGCAATCGTCGCGTATCCACCGCGCGCTTTGTACGGGCCGGTCTGGCCGTAGCCGGACACACGCACCCACACCGTGCCCGGAATTTTCTCCAGTAGCTCGTCGGGTGACAGGCCCCAGCGTTCCAGCGTGCCCGGCTTGAAGTTCTCGATCACGATGTCGGCGCGCGCGATCAGGTCGAGCGCGATATCGCGGCCAGCCGGGTTCGAGATGTCGAGACTGA